>NZ_JAMHIU010000010.1:0-246252 GCF_023896895.1 Micromonospora sp. CPM1 | reverse complement strand
CCGCCCTCATCTGCCTCGCCCGCCGTCGCTGCGACGTCCTGTTCGCCATGCTCCGCGACAAGATCCCCTACCAACCCCGCCCCACGACGCCGATCGCCGCTTGACGAACCCCATAGGGACACCCCCCCGGGCCGATGACGCGCACGTCATCGAAGATCGACGTTCTGCACCTCGCGCAGCCGCGCCGCCGGTCCCGTCGGTCCGGTCGGCTCGACGGGTGACGCGGATTCTCCGGCCGGCCGGGCGTTGCGCCCCACGCGGTGCAGGTGGCGCAGCGCCTGGCGATACGAGTCGAGCAGGCCGGTTTCGACGTAGGGCAGGTCGTGCTCGCGGCAGAAGGCGCGGACGATCGGCCGGGCGTAGCGCAGTGCGGCGCGGGGCATGCTGGGGAACAGGTGGTGTTCGATCTGGTGGTTCAGGCCGCCGAGCAGAAGATCGACCAGCCGGTTGCCGCGGACGTTGCGGGAGGTGAGGACCTGGCGGCGGAGGAAATCCACCTCCTCGTCCGCACCGAGGATCGGCATGCCCTTGTGGTTGGGGGCGAAGGCACATCCCAGGTACAGCCCGAAGAGGCCCTGCTGCACGACGACGAAGACCACCGCGCGCAGCGGGGACAGCACCACGAAGACCGCGGTGAGGTATGCGGCGGCGTGCAGCCCGAGCAGCAGCGCCTCCCGGCCACGCCCCCGGTAGGTGGACCGGGACAACGCACGGACGCTGGCCACGTGCAGGGCCACGCCTTCGAGCAGCAGCATCGGGAAGAACAGGAGCCGCTGGTGGCGGGCGAGCAGCCGTCCCGCGCCGCGCCGCCGGTCGGCCTGCGCCCTGGTGAACGCGAGAGCTTCGCCCGCGATGTCGGGGTCGCGGCCCTCGGTGTTGGGGTGGGCGTGATGGCGGTGGTGCTTGTCGACCCACCAGCCGAAAGCGAGCCCGATGGCCAGGTTGCCGTACACCAGCCCGACCAGGTGGTTGGCGCGTCGGGACCGGAAGATCTGCCGGTGGCCGGCGTCGTGGCCGAGGAAACCGCTCTGGGTGAAGACCACGGCGAGGTACGCGGCGGTGACCAGTTGCCACCACGAGTCCCCCACCAGCACGAAGATCGTCCAGCCCCCGGCGACCAGCACGGCGTTGACGGCGATCAGGACCAGGTAGTAGGTCGGGCGCCGCTCCAGCAGACCCGCCTGGCGCACCCGACTCAACAGTTCGGCGTAGTTGCTGCCGTGACGGCGCTGCGACCCCGGCGGTGCCGCTGAGATGGTCTGGTCGATGGTGCTCATGGATCCTCCCGGCATGGACGCGCAACGCGTCGCCGGGGTCCGGGGCGAACGCCCCCAGCCTACTCCGCCGCCGGTGCGGCAGGGCGGTGCGGCGGTGGAGCCATCGCATCGAGGAGCACCGCCACCGACACGGTGGCGAAGCCGACCCGGGCGTCGCTGGCCCCGTACGGCAGCCACAGCTCGCCGGCGTGGACGAGCCCGCCGCAGGAGTAGACGACGTTCGGTACGTATCCGTCCCGGTCTGCCTCGTCGGGTGCCAGGAGCGCGCCGGGAAGCCGTGCGACGACCCGCTCCGGTCGGTGCAGGTCGAGCAGGAGCGCGCCGACGGCGTAGCGGCGCATCGGGCCGACGCCGTGGGTGAGCACGAGCCAGCCGTCTTCGGTCTCGATGGGCGACCCGCAGTTGCCGACCTGGATCAGCTCCCAGCTGTCCCGGGGGGCGTGCAGCGGCACCGGTTCCGGCCACCGGTTCTCGCCGTCCAGACAGGTCAGGCCGATGGTCTCGCCGTCGGCGCGGCACAGGGCGAGGTGCCGGCCGCCGACGGTACGGGGGAACAGCGCGACGCCCTTGTTGCGGACGCCCGGCCCGCGCATCGGTGTGCTCGGCGAACGCCAGCGGCAGCCAGTCGAGATGACTGTGTACCAGGTCGAACTCCGAGGAGCGGGCCATCGCGTGGGAGACGTGCATCGCCTCCCACACCCGCCCGTCCAGGTCCGGATCGTCGGCGTACCCCCGGGGGCACACACCGTCGAGGACGGCGGACGTGACGGAGTCGAGCGTCGCGAAGAGGGTCACGTCCACGCCACGGGTGACCAGCCCTTCGGCGAGCAGGCCGGTCACCTGTTCCCAGGGGCCGTAGTGGTGGGGAGGTGTGCGCCAGGCGACCGGACCGAGCAGGGCAACCCTCACCAGGACCGGGTGGCGACGAGGTCGGCCGGATCCAGACGCAGGGTGGCGAGCAGCCCCACGTGTTTGGCAGGGTCCATCCGCTCCGGCAGCTCCCGCTCGACCCACTCGGCTCTGGTCTGCTGCCCGCGCTCGCGCAGCGCGGCGACGATCCGGTGTCTGGCGATCCTCATCGTCTATCCCCTCGATCAGTCGTTCGGGACGGTCATGGTCAGCGGTCAGCGAACGTCGTGACGAGCACCAGCGGCAGAAGCAGGACGGCCACCAGGAGGAACACCCGCAGGCGAAGTGCGCGGACGTCGAGGGCCCGCCTGACCCGCCCTCCGAACGTCGAGGGGGTGGATGTCCCGCTGACCGGCGGCGACGACCCGGTAGCGGTGATCGGACGAACGGCCACGTCATCGTCTCCTGGTGATCTCGACGGTTCGGCCTGACTGCTTGAGCGGTCCGGCCGGCGAACGGTCAGCGGAGCATCCCGGCTCTCAGTTGGGCCAGAGAGCGCGTCAGCAGCCGGGAGACGTGCATCTGCGACAGCCCGACCCGGGTGGCGATCTGCGCCTGGGTCAGGTCGCCGTAGAACCGCATGGTCAGGATCCGACGTTCACGTGCGGGAAGCGCCGCGAGAGCAGTCCGAGGGTGAGGTGGTCGTCCACGGCTGCGTATGCCGGGTCGGCGGCGCCGATGAGCGCGAGATGCTCGATGCCGTCGGTCCCGGGGCCGTAGCTCGTTCAGCGACGGCAGGCGATAGACCTCGGAGGCGGCGACGGCGGCCCCGAGTTGGGCCACGGTCACCTTCAGGTGGTCGGCGAGCTCTCCGTCAGTCGGTTGACGACCGCGTTGCTGCCCGAGCTCGCCCCGGGCTTCGGGCACCCGGGCGATCAGTTCCTGCGCTGCGCGCGGCACCCGGATCGCCCAGGCCGAATCGCGGAAGTGCCGCCGGATGCCGCCGAGGATGGTCGGGATGGCGTAGCCGGCGAACGGCACGCCCTGGTTGGTGTCGTACCCGTCGACGGCTCTGATCAGGCCGACCGCGCCGACCTGAGCCAGGTCCTCGTAGGACTCCCCGCGGCCGGTGTAGCGGCGGGCGAGTCGACCCGCCATCGGCAGGTTCGCCTCGATGATCCTGGTCCGCAGCAGCGCCCGGTCGGGATCGTCGGCGTTCAGGGCTGCGCGTCGACGCAACAGTTGTTCGCTGTCCCCGATAGCCGGGCTCAGCGTCGGAGGGGAGGAAACGGCTGTGGGTGTCACGGCGGAGGTGACCATGGGTTCCAACGCCCCTAACGGGCTGGTGGCGGCGAGACTGGCGGCCACCGGGGACCCGGGCGACATCGTCACCGTACGCCTTCATTCCCCCCGACCGACACCCGGACGGGCTCTGGGAAGCGCACTCGGGTGTCGAACCCGGTCGTCAGCCGGACCGGTGGGTGACCGGCCGCGTGGCGAGCTGCTCGGAGCCGTCGATGATCGCCTGGGACAGCTCGGACAGTCGCCGGTTGCGGCTGCGGGCGCCGTCGCGCAGTAACGCGAAGGCTTGGCCCACGTCCACCTGTAGGCGTTCGGCGAGAACCCCCTTGGCCTGTTCGATCAGGACGCGGCTGTTCAGGGCGGTCTGCAGCTGTTCGGTGAGGATGTCGCGCCGGTGGATGGCGCGGTGCTGTAGCAACCCGATGGTGGCCACGTCGGCGAGCGCCTGACCGATGCGGAGCTTGTCCTCGTCGAGGGCCCCCGGCCGGACGTCGAAGAGGTTCAGCGCGCCGATGACCTCGGAGCGCAGGCGCATGGGCAGGGCGTGCACCGCGGCGAAGCCGACCTCGGCCGCGGCGGCGGTGAACCTCGGCCATCGGGCCGTGGTCAGGGTCAGGTCGGCGACCGACACCGGCTGCCCGGAACGGAAGGAGTCGAGGCAGGGCCCCTGGTCGGTCTGGAGCTGGAACAGCTCCAGCAGTCGGGTGCGTTCGGAGGAGGCGGCGACCACCTGCAGCGTGTCCCGCTGGTCGGTCAGGAGCAGCCCGGCCGCCGACACACCCAGCAGCTCGACACACCTCTCGGTCAGCACGTGCAGGAACTCGATCACGTCGAAGTCGTCGACGAGAGTGTCGGCCATCTCCACGAAAACGTCGGCCAGCGGGGTCTCGGCCATGTCAGTCACCTCGTCAATCAGTGGATCCACCGGTCACCCGACGGGACGGTCCGTGCGACGCCGTCGCGGCGTCGATTCCCTTGTTCACTCATTTCGGTCACCGGGTGTCCCGGCCGGTCCGAGACGCAGGCGCCGGGCGACGACATCCGCTGCCACCTCCCGGAGGCGCCGGTCCTGGGCGTACGCGTAGGCACGCAGCCGGATGAGCGCCACCGCCGCGGACACCCCCAGCTGGACCATGATCATGCCGGTCGCCTGGTGCACCTCGGGGAAGTGCAGGCCGGTCCGCTCGGGCCCCTGATCGTCCCGGTCCACCCCGTGGCGCGTCGCGTCGTCCAGCAGCACCGCGATTGCCGTGTCCGCCAGGACCAGCGCGTCGGCCAGTTGCTCCGCCCCGAGGTCACCGGCGCGGGCCCGGTAGAGGTCAAGGACACCGAGGCGGATCCCGCCCACCCGTAGGGGCAACGCGAACACCGCACCGGCCCCGGCGAGCACCGCGGCCGGCGCGAACACCGGCCAGCGGTTCCGGCACTCCGGCACGGTCAGATCGGCGACCAGGACAGGTCCACCGCCGGCCGCGTCCACGCACGGCCCCTCACCGAGGGTCAGGGTCAGGTCTTCCAGTTCCGACGCGGTCCGGTCGGTGGCGTACAGCAGCTCGCGCGGCGTGGCATCGAGGACCACTGCGACGGCGGCGGAGTCGACGCCCGCGACCGACACCGCCGCCGCGCAGACATGATCGACCGCGACGGCGCCACCCCGGGCAGCCTCGACGAGAACAGCCCACAGCCGCAGCCCACGATCGACGTTCATCGGATCGCCGCGCCCTGGATTGCCCTTGTCCACTGCTGACTCCGGCCCGGATCAGTCGAACGGACGCGCTGCCGTGCGGCGCCGAGGCCCCGGGCGACGGTCCCACCGTACTCCCGCGGGACGCCGCCGCGCGACCGGCGCCCACCGGCCCCGGCTGCGGCGGCAGACGAGCCGGTCGCGGAGGCGTACGCTTGCGGTATCGCTCGGGACCCCGGTGGCTGACAGTCCGCCGCTGGCGGACGCCGAGGCCCGTCGGCAGACGGTCATCCGGTGGTGGGTGGAACCGACGTGCCCAGCAGTGCCGGCGGCTCGCCGTCCAGCGTGGCGATCAGTTCGCGACCGACGAACTCGTCGTATCCGGCGCGAGGGGCGGAGTGCGTCCATCGATCTCGCGAAGCCGTTCGACGGCCCGGCGATCGGCGATGGCCGTCACCCACGCGAGACCATCGACCTGACCGGCGGCGCACCTCGGCGCAAGCTGCCACACCTCGACGAACACCGCCCGGGTCACCGCGACGGCGACCGACGGGCGGCGCACCACCTCACACACCTGGATGAAGACAACGCGGACGAGACGGCGGTAGAGACGACCGAAGGCGGCCCGGTCACGGTCGGCGACCCGCTTGACGAGGTCGTTCACCGATTCTGGACCGGGGACGACGTAGACAGGGGAAACAGGCATCCGATGCTCCTGGTGGTGTGCCTGCGGCTGAGGCACCACCAGGGACCAGGGCGGCCGTTACGCCCCACCCTACGCCATCGCGCCAGCCATTGAAGGTGGTCCTCAGCCGCAGCTGACCGACCGCCGTGGCAGCGGTGCACAGGGCACGGCCCGCGACATCCCTCTCGGGTCGTCGCGGGCGATGCCGGTGCGGCCAGCGGTGCCGGGTTGCCGCGCCGCGCACTGGGTGCACGGCGCGTGCCCGGCTGCGACGAGAACCTCGAAGCGGCTGGCACGACGGCACTCCTGGAGGCGGGATCAGGGCGTCCCTCAGTCGCTCCCGACCTCGTCGACCGTCCGGTCCGTCGACGGAACGATCACCACCGGGCACGACGCGTGCTGTACGCAGTGCTGGCTGACCGAGCCGAGCAGCATCCCGGCGAAGGCTCCGTGTCCCCGGCTGCCCACCACCAGCAACTGCGCCCCGTCCGCGGCGTCCAGCAGCACCTGAGCCGGATGCCCTCGTACCACGTGGGTGGTGAACTGGACGGGCACACCGCCGCTGGCCACGTCCGCGACCGCCTCCACCAGCATCTTCTCGGTGATCGCCGCGATGCTCACATCCTCGAACACCGCGGGCGACCACCCGTACGCGAATGCGTACTCCGCCGGGTCGTGCCACGCGCCCACCACGTCGACCCGTGCGTTGCTCAGCTCCGCCTGGGTCACCGCCCATCGCAGGGCGATCCGTGAGCCCGGTGATCCGTCGACTCCGACCACGATGCGCCGGTCGTGCTCCTCGGCCTGGTCCGTCATGTCGACCTCCTCTCGTCCGTCCGTCACCTGACGTCGTCTACTTCAGCCAACCGGTGCGTCGCACCAGCGGGATCCGGGCCCAGAAGGTGCCCAGACCGAGGGTGTCGCCGGCGCCCGACAGGGCCAAGACGACCAGCACGGCGGCGTAGACGAGGTGGTCGTCCATGAACGGATTGTTCGCCGGGGGGAGGACGACGGTCCACATCATCAGGGTCAGCAGTGCGCCGGCGCCGGCCGCCAGCCGCATCGCGACGCCCAGGAGCAACGCGACGCCGATGGCGAGCAGGGCGCCCATGAACAGGACATCGGTCAGGGCGACGCCGGCGATCGAGTGGTAGAAACCGGCGAACGGGCCCGTTGCCGCGGATCCCAGGAATCCCTTCGTCGGGCTCCCTCCGTTGACCCAGGACTTCGCGGCAGTCGTGTCATGCCCCAGGCCGAACGCCTTGTCCAGGAACGCCCACAGGAATATCCACCCCAGCGCGAGGCGGATGCCCGCGAGCAGGTACCGCACCGTGGCGTTGACCCGCGGGTCGCCCCCGGTCGCTGCCCTCGCCACGGCTCCACCGGCTCGGTCCGGCCCGACACCCACCGACTCGGCGCCGGGCCGGTGTGCAGAGGTGTCCGGTACCAGCAGCGCCAACCCGGCGGCCGGCACGGCGTTCCGTAATGCTGCATTGTGATTCCTGGCGATGTAGGCCATCGCACTCACATTCCTTGTTCTGCTCGTCACGCGGTGCCGCGGCCTGCTGGACACGGGTGGGTCGGTGCCGGCACAACGTCCGATGCGACGGACGACGTGGCCTCGGCACCTGGCGGGAAAGCCGCTGGACGTCGGTCTCGACATCGAGCGGACCGGAGGCGGCGGCGGGGGGTCAGCCACCGGGGACCCGAGCGACATCCTCACCATACGCGCTGCCGTACGAAAAGGCGGCGGGAGAATCGGCGGCACCAGGCATCACCGGTACCGGTCCGCTGGTCTTCGTCACCGGTCCCACGGGGGCGTAGGCTCAACGTGTCGCCCGGGCCCCCGGTGGCTGTCCCACCCACCGCAAGGCCGGCCCTTCCTGACGGTTGCCGACCCGATGACGGCCCACTCCCCGGCCGGAAGACAACCCTCAGCGGACGCGGTGCCACCCCTCCCCTCTCCTCGCCCACGCGGGCCCCTTGCGACCAGCCGGTACCGGTGACCGCGCGAGAAGGCCCGAGAAGGGACCTCGTCGTGCCCACGCAGACTCACCCGACCGGCAGTGGATCCATGAGCCAAGCGCTGGTCGACGCGGCCACCGTGGCGGGCCACGCGCCGTCGATCCTCAACACCCAGCCATGGCGGTGGCGGATCGCCCGGAACCGGCTGGACCTCTTCATCGACCACGACCGGGTCCTCGACATCACCGATCCCGACGCCCTGCTCGCCACGCTGAGCTGCGGAGCCGCGCTGCACCACGCCCGGGTCGGCCTGGCCGCGCAGGGGTGGCACGTCGCCGTCACCCGGATGCCCGACCCGGCCGACCCCGGCCATCTGGCGCGACTGCGCGTCGACGGGCGGGCACCCGTCGAGCTGCAGGCCGTTCGCCGTACGCACACCATCCGGCTACGGCGCACCGACCGTCGTCCCGTCACCGGCCTTCCGGTCGGGTCCGACGATCTCGGGGCGATCAGCGCGGCGGCACGGGCTGAAGCGACGTTGCTGCACGTCCTGCGACCCGATCAGGTGGTGGATCTCGCCGCCGCGACGAGCCATGCCCAGGAGACAGAGACCGCCGAGCCGGCGTGGCAGGCGGAGCTGGCGTACTGGACTGGCGGCTCCCGGCCGGCGGGCACCGGCATTCCCGACACCGCGATACCGCTCCATGCGCCGCAGACGACCGTGCCCGGACGCGACTTCGGCCACCACGGCGACCTGCCCGTCAGCACCGGACACGACCACAACGCCACCTACGCGGTGCTCTACGGCCGCGCCGACCAGCCGATGGACTGGCTACGAGCGGGCGAGGCCCTGTCGTCGGCCTGGCTCACCGCGACCGAACTCGGCGTGTCCGTACTCCCGATCAGCGCCCCCGTCGAGGTAGCCGACAGCCGGCAGACCATCCGGCGGCTGGTAGCCAACCTCGGACACCCGTACCTGGTGCTGCGCTTCGGCATGCTCGACACCGACGACCCGGGACCGGCGCACGCACCGCGACTGCCGGCCGACCAGACCATCGACCGACCTCCGCCGGCGGACTTCCGCTCCGGCACCTCTCCGGTCGGAAGACCAATCAACCGGAAGGGCGACGGTCGGCATGAACCCACGTCACCACCGGCACCCCGCTAACCAGTACCGGCTCGACCACCGCACCTCCGGACAACGGCTGGCCGACTCGGTCACCTCGATCTTCGGCTCCTGGCGATTCATCATCATCCAGACCGGCATCGTGGTCGCCTGGATAGCCGCCAATGTCGTCGCCGTGCTGCACCGCTGGGACCCCTACCCGTTCATCCTGCTCAACCTGCTCTTCTCCACCCAGGCCGCCTACGCCGCCCCACTGATCCTGCTGAGCCAGAACCGCCAGGCCGACACCGACCGGGTGAAGGCCGAACACGACTACCAGGTCAACCAGCTCGCCCTGCAATACCTCATCGCCTGGCACCGCGACGCGCACGGCGACACCTGCGACTGCGTGCCGCGGGCCGAACCGGTCGTCCGCGGCATACTCACCAAGCTTGCTCGGGATCTGTGACGCGGTTCGGGTGTCACTGGGACGAGGGGGCCGCCGCCTTCGCCGGCCAGCGGACGGACGCCGCCGACGCGCTGTTGATGGCCGCCGCACGTACGGCGGCCTCGCCGCCGCTGATCGGGCGCGGCTTGTCCAACACGGAGCTGGCCGAGCACCTCGGCCTCAGCCTGGCACCGTGAAGACGCACATCGGGCGGCTGTCGACCAAGCTGGCGGTACGTGATCGGGCGCAACTGGTCGTCGTCGCCCACGAAACGGGCCTGGTCGGACCGGGCAGCCCACGCTGGGGGTGTCGGCGATCGGGTGCAGTTTGACGGTCGGCCGTGGACGGTCGGCGGGCTTGCAGGGGGGTGCGGGTACGCCTGGTCGATGACGCTGGCGACGCCCAGGTGCTGCTGTTGGCGCATGTGCTGGCGTCGCCGGGCTTCGAGCTGTTGGAGGCCGGTCCGCCGCGGGCCCGGCTGGATCCGGTCGGGCTGGTCGACGCGCTGCCGGCGACGGTGCTGGAGAGGGCCCGGCAGTGGGAGCGGCACGTCGTGGAGGTGCAGACCGGGTTGCCGCCGGACGCGCCGGGTCGACCTGGGGGTTCTCCTGAGGTGGCAGGGAGTGACCCATGTTCGCCCACGTCACCCGCACCCGTTCTACCAGCCCAGGACCACAGCCCGAGCACACGAAACCCGGGTTGCAACCCGCGGCCCCCGCAGTGACCCGCGTTGGCGCCGGTTGACCTGGGTTGCCGTGACCGTACGTGCCTCGACCGTCAGGGCCGCGCCGGTGCGGTATTCGGCTCGTCAGGGATAAGGGGCGATGCTTGGCAGACGAGCGCCCGAGGTCCGAATCGATCCAGGGAGGAGAACACGGGGGCGATACTGGGCTGGCTCCACACCGAGATGGCCGGCCTTCTGCCGATCAGATGATTTCGCGATGGCGTGGTGAGCGCATGAAACGCCGAACGGCGGCCCACTGAACCAGTCGGGCCGCCGTTCAGAGAATGTGGATCAGAGCGGGCGGATGTTCTCCGCCTGCGGGCCCTTCTGGCCCTGCGTGATGTCGAACTCCACCTTCTGATTCTCGTCGAGGCTGCGGAAGCCACTCGCCGAGATCGCGGAGAAGTGGGCGAAGACGTCGGCGCCGCCGTCGTCCGGGCTGATGAAGCCGAAGCCCTTGTCGGCGTTGAACCACTTCACGGTACCTGTAGTCATGTCTGCTCCTTCGCAGGCTGTCAGAGACCGCACTGTGCGGACCCTTACGCCGCCGCGTTGATCACCCGCGCCGAAACGACACGAAAAACGAAAAGCGCCTGGATGGGTTTCAGATGCCCCATCAGGCGCCGGAAAACGTCTACGGAAATCAAAACTGCAACTCAGTTACCGTAGCACATGACCCGCCGTCGGCCCGATGGCGGTGGGTGAACCTAGCCATTGAGCTTGACTCCTCCCCGTCCTCGACGGGCTTTCCGGACCGAGGCGGGCACCCAGACGTTCGCCCCGGGGGGCCCGCTCATCGCCCGTCGACGACCTCGCAGGAAGGGCCGGGCTGGTCAGTCCTGTCGCCGCGGCCCCGTTACCGCTTCTCGTTCTGCCGGAGAGCTTCCTCGAGTTGGTCTTCCAAGATGATGATCCGGCAGGCGGCCTCCAGGGCGGTGCCGCCGTCGACCATCTCGCGGGCCCGGGCGGCCAGGCGCAGCTGGTAGCGGGAGTAGCGGCGGTGCCCGCCGCTGGAGCGGTGCGGGTTGATCAATTTCGCCTCGTCCAGGCGACGCAGGAAGTCCTGCGTGGTGCCGAGCATCTCTGCGGCCTGCCCGATGGTGTAGGCCGGGTAGTTCTCATCGCCGAACATGTCTTCGGGGTTTCGCCCCATGTCACCTCCACGTCGAGGGCCCCGGCGCACAAGCACCGGGGCCCAGGGTTACGGGTCAGAACACCATCTACCGACCGGAACGTCGGCTTGTCGTATCCGCACCAGCCGTCATTGACGGCTTCGGGCGCGAGGATCGCGTATGCGTGACCGGAGACCACCTCTCGTTCGATGGAAACTGCGGTGTCCGCCCGGCCTGACATGACGGCCGACGGCGGGCGATCCAACGGTGTACGGCCCTCCCTTTCCTCTGCTACTTCTTTCCCTTGCTGTCGTACGGTCTGCCGGTGCCGGAGCCCACGTGACTTCACAGCCCCGACACGTGCGGCGAACATCAGCTGGAGCCCTGAAAGAACCTTGGCCCCACCTGCAACCGGCGTATGCCACGCCGGAAGTGACGTGCTCTTACTGCCTCTCGGGAGGAACGGTGATGCATGTTCCTCCCCCAGCCGCCCGTCGTGTCCTCACGGCCGGACGGTCCGTCTGCGTCTTGACGGATCTTTCCTCTCGACTCGAAGAAGAGTATGCCACAGCCCGGAAGATGTCTAGCCGCCCCAACCTAGATTTCCTGGCCGACGGTCATCAGGATGGCTGGTCCACCGAGCACGCAGTGCGCGAGCCGTGGCGATGACGACCCGACACCGATGCCACCTACCGGCCCATGAAGACCGCCGCACCCGACGACGTACCCGGGCCGGCCGCGCTGGTTGCCTCCACCGCCCACGACGCAGCCCTCCGGAGGCCCTCGCCCGCGGGTACGGTCCCGCGCACTCCTCGCCATCGCCGGCGTTCTCGTCGGCATCGCGGTGCGCGTGGTGAATGGTCCCGCCGAATTCGGTCGGGTCCAGCCGGGTGACGTACTCGCGTGCCGCACCACGGACCCGGCGTGGACCCCGTTGCTCGGCGTCGCGGCCGCCATCGTCACCGAGATCGACGGCCTGCTGTCGCACGCCGCGATCGTGGCGCGCTGCGTGACGGTGCGCCGGTGGAGGTGGACGGGAGCGCCGGGCGGGTCATGCTCGTCGATTCTTGGTCGGCAGGTCGTCGACCGGCGTCCGAGGAGATCGCTCCTGAGTCGCTTCGGCCACTGGCACCGGCGACGCCCCGGGCAGCGTTCACCGATCCTCGTGGACGTGGTGTGCGGCGATCCGCTCCCTGATGGCCACTCGCTGCGGGTCGTCCGTGTCGTCGAGCAGGTCGAGGGCTTCCCGACCCCGGCTGAGAGCGTTGTCGTGATGGCCGACGGCGCGGAGGGCTTCCGCCAGTACGGCGAGAGCGCGCGCCTGGCGTAGCGGGTCGCCCAGCTCGTCGCCGACCACCCGGGCGAGGGTGGCGTCGGCCAACGCGTCGCGGTGCCGCCCTAGGCGGAGGTGAGCCTCGGCCGAGACGGTGAGAGCGTCGCAGCGGATCGTGTCATCGGTGACACGGTCGTGCAGGTCGATAGCGACGCGGACGAGGTCGAGTGCGATCTCCGGCTGGCCCGTGTCGAGGCTGAGCCCGGCGAGCTGAACGTGGTTGAGGCTTCGGCCTCGCAGCGAGCCGATCCGGTTCCAGACGGCAAGAGCCTGCTGGTAGAGAAGACGGGCCTGGTCGTACCGTCCGAGCTGACGATGGGCGTCACCGAGATGGTAGAGCGTGTACGCCTCCCCCGTCGCGTTCCCGGTCCCGCGACAGTCGGTCAGGACTTCCTGGAAGGTCTCGATGGCGGTCGCGGTCGCCCCGGTCCGCAGGTGCACGGAGGCGAGATTGTGCCGGCAGACCATCTGCAGTTCGGCGGAGCCGTTCTCCTCGGCGAGACGCGAGGCCTCGGCGAACAGGCTGCCGGCACGGTCGTAGTCGTGAGTTGTGAAGTACGTGGCTCCAAGATTGATGAGGGTGCCCACCCGGGCCAGGGCGTGCCCGTCGGCAGTCGCGGCGTCGAGGGCGATCCGCAGCATCTCCCGCATGTCCTCCTGGCTTCCGGAGCGGTCGAAGACCTCGTGGACCGTGTCGACGGTCTGCCAGGCGTGCCTATGGAAACCCTCCACGGTCGCGCTGCGGACCAGGGCAAGCACGTTGGTCCGTTCCGTCTCGCACCACCGCAGGGCGGCGCTTTCCGAGGGGAAGGTCATCGGTGTCACCGCACCCGGTTCGGGCAGGTCAGGAACGGGTGCGCGGTTCGGCTCCAGGGCCGTGACGGCGTTGACTGCTGTGAGCAGGTACCAGTCCAACAGCCGACGCAGTGCCGCTTGTCGCTGCTCGGCGGGTTCCTCCGCCCGGGCCCGGTCTGCGGCGTACCGGCGCAGCAGGTCGTGCATCCGATACCGCCGGACGGTGTCGTGGTTGATCAAGTGGGCGCGTGCGAGTCGGTCGAGGGCCCGTTCAGCCCCGGCGACGTCCACCGCCAGCATCGCCGCTGCGGCCTCGACCCCGATGGCGCCGCCGGGAAAGAGGCCGAGTCCTCGGAAGAGCCGGGTGGGCATCGGGGTGAGCGCGTTGACCGACCAGGCGAAGACAGTCCGCAGCGTCATTTCGTCCGTGTCGTCGCCCTCGATGTCGAGCAGCCGGCCGGTGAGTTCGTCGGCCAATTCGCCGAGCCGTGCCTGGGGCCGGGAGACGACGTGCTCGCCGATGACCCGCAACGCGAGCGGCAGCCCGCCCGACAGCCAGGCCAGCGTCTCCAGTGCCGCAGGCTCCGCCACGGCGCGTTCGGGTCCGATAATCCGGGCGAGCATGTGATGTCGTTCGAGGTGCGACAGTGGTGTGACGGTGAGGCTGCGGATGCCGTGGCGGACACTCAATCCGCGGAGGCGATTGCGACTGATCACCACCCGGCCCCGGTGGCTGCCGACCTCCTCTCCTTGCTGTCCCCAGAGTCCCTGGACTTGCTCGCCCAGTTCGGGCTGACGACGATCAGTTCCTGCGTAGCCGAGTTGAGCGATGCGACTGTGTGGACGCACCTCTGGGTGAAGTGGGTGGCCTGACGATCATCTAACGCACCACTTCTCCATCAGTTGCGAATGCGCCGCCGGCCGAGGGCCGGCGGCGCCACACGTTCAGAGCGCCACCCGGATGACGTCCTCAGCCATCGATGTCATGCGGCCTCCAGCAGAGCGCGCGGAGCGTGCGCATGTCATCGGACGCCACCGTCTTCAGGCCCTCCAACCGGTGCGCGGCGGCCGAGCTGCGATGTCGATAAGTCCGGCTGCAGTCCGGAGGGGCGGCAATACGGTTCACCCCACGGCACCGACGGGGAACCGCGCGGTACGACGACCCAGCGATCGCCACGCCGGCAGTGCGCTCGCCAGCACCGCCAGGAGCAGGCAGAGCCCCACCACCCCGCCGACCACCGACCACGGCACCACCAGGTCGACCGGTACGCCGGCCTGCTCGGCGAGGCCGGCGCGGATGCTCAGCAGACCGACGAAGGCGACAGCCCCGCCGAGCAGCGCACCGATCAGCACCACCAGGGCGGACTCGGCCGTGACCAGCCAGATGACCTGCCTTCGGGTGGCACCGGCCAACCGGATCAGCCGCAGGTCGGCCACCCGGCCGGCGGCGGCCATCAGCAACGTGTTCGCCACCGCGGCAGCCCCGTAGCCGGCCGAGACACCGATCAGTAGCAGCGTGAAGAGCCAGACGAGGCGATCCTCGGCACGGTCCGCCTCGGCCGCCCACCCGGCCACGTCGACGATCCGCCCTCCGAGCGGGGGATCGATCCGGGCCTGGACGTACACCGCGGATGTGAGCGCCGAGGGGTCGTGCGCCCGCACCACGGATCGGGGCAGGAGCAGGTCGCCGGGGATCGAGTCGTCGGTGACGACCGCGACGACGCGCAGGGACACCACCTCCCCGTCGGCGAAGACCAGCGCGTACGGCTCGGTCGGCCGCCGGTTCGCCGAGGCGGGAAGGACCACCGTGTCGTCGCCGCTCAGGTCGTCCAGTGAGCCGGCGACGACGGTGAGCGCCCGGTTCGCGGCGGCGAAGCCCGCCGGGTCCACGCCGAGCGCGGTCAGTGGCCGGTTCTCCGGCGACGACTTCGGGTAGTTCTCGAAGACCGTCGTCGGCAGGAGGGCCGTGCCCCCGGTCGCCGCGACGGCCTGGTCCGACAGGCCCGGTGCGCGGTCGGGCACGACGATCCAGCCGGCGTTGACGTTGTCGGCCCGGCCCGCCGCGTAGGCAGCCGTGGTGGTGCGCACCATTCCGGCGACCAGCACCGCGAACGCGACAGTGAGCAGCACCGGGGCGGCGATCGAAGCCGTCCGCCGGGTCGCGGTCGACGCCCCGGCCCGGACCAGCATCCCGATCGCGCCCCCCGGTCGACGCACCGGCCACCGCAGCATCCGCACCAGCGGGCCGACGGCCGCAGGGGCCAGCACTGTGGCACCGGCCACCAGCGCCATCACCGCGTACAGGGCGTACTGCGCCGCGACGCGGGCCTCGTCGGCGGTCGCCGTACCGACGCTGAGCGCGACCCCCACCGCGACGAGCAGCGCACCGGTGGCGATGCGCAGCCGTCCGATCGGTCGCTGCTCGACCGCCGCTTCGCGTAACGCCTCCAACGGTCGGATCCGTGCCGCCCGGCGCGAGGCCGACCAGACGGCCAGCAGCGAGATCACCGGGCCGGCGACGAGCGAGAGCGCGATCGGCCAGTGTTCGTATCCGACCCGGAAGGTCGACGGTTCGAATCCGGCGTCGACGAGAAGCCGGCCCAGCAGCGGCGCGAGCCCTCCGCCCACCAGGAGGCCGGCGATCCCGCCCGCGGTGCCGACGACGAGCGCCTCGCCGTACACCATGCGGCGGACCTGGCGGCCGGTGGCGCCGACGGCGCGCAGCAGGCCCAGCTCACGGCGGCGCTGCGCGACGGTGAACGCGAAGGTGGAGGCCACGACGAACACCGTGACGAAGCCGGCGAGGGCCGCCGTGGCGGTGAGCACCTGCATGCCGATCCAGCGGGTGCGGGCGTCGTTGCGAGGCTCCAGCGCGCCACGCGCGTCGCCGGTCAGAACCGATCCGTCCGCGCCGACGATTCCGCGAGCCGCCGTGGCGACCCGCTCGGGGTCGGCGCCCGTCGCGAGCAGCAGCCCGACGGCCCGGACGCCGGGCGCGAGCGTGGCGGCCACGTCGTCGGCGACATGGACGCCGGGCCCGTCGACCAGACCGGTGACGGTGTACGGCTGCGGGCCGGCCGCCGTCAGCAGGGTCACCGACACGCCGTCGCGCAGCCCGAGTGCACGGTCCACGACCACCTCGCCGGGCCTGCGGGGCGGCTCGCCGTCGGTGAGGCGCAGTCCACCGAGCCGGGCGCTGGACCAGCCGTGCCCCTGGTGGGCGTCCTCCCGCCGGCCATCGGTGCCCGCAGGGCGGCCGTTGACGAGCGGCTGCGCGTAGAAGGTCCGGTCCGGCACGGCCGCCGCGACACCGGGCAGGGCGGCCAGCCGGCGGACGAGCTCCGCCGTCGTGGTCGCGGACCAGGGCCGTGTCGGCACGAACGAGTCGGCCGAAGCGCCCGCTTCGGGGCTCTGCACCACGACCGCCGCCCGCGCGAGCCGATCCGGCACCTGGGGGCGCCCCGAGGCGAGAAGCAGCGTGGCCGCCGCTACCAGCGTGACCCCGATGGCCACGGCCACGAACGCGCTCAGCGACCGCTGGATGCTCAGCACGACGGCCCCGCAGGCGTCGCCGCGTGCTGGGACGGGACGGCCTCACGCTCGGCGATCCGGGCGGCGACCACCGCCGCGGTGATCCCGCCGTCGAACTCGTCAACGATGCGACCGTCGGCGAGCAGCAGGACCCGATCGGCGTACGCGGCGGCGGCGGGATCGTGGGTCACCATCACGACGGTCTGCCCGTGGTCGTCGACGAGTGCGCGCAGCAGTCGGAGCACCTGCCGGGAGGCCGCGCTGTCCAGCGCGCCGGTCGGCTCGTCGGCGAAGACCACCGCCGGGCGGGTGATCAACGCTCGGGCGACGGCGACACGCTGCTGCTCGCCACCGGACAGCTCACTCGGTCGATGCCCGGCCCGGTCGGCCAACCCCACCGCGTCGAGCGCGGCGGATACGTCCCGAGCCGGCGGGCGGCGGCCGGCCAGCCGCAGCGGCAACTCGACGTTCTGCGCCGCGGTCAGCGTGGACACCAGGTTGAACGCCTGGAACACGAACCCGATCCGATCCCGACGCAGCCGGGTCAGTTCGTCCTCACCCAGGTCGTCGAGGGGGGTGCCGTCGATCGTGACGGTCCCCTCGGTCGGGCGGTCCAGTCCCGCCGCGCAGTGCAGCAGGGTGGACTTGCCCGAGCCCGAAGGGCCCATCACCGCAGTGAACGTGCCGCTCGCGAAGTCGGTCGTCACGCCGTCGAGCGCCGTCACCCGCCGGGTTCCGGTGCCGTACACCGCGCGCAGCCCCGTCAGGGTCACCGTGTGTGTGGTCATGACCGCCACGGTGCCCGGCGTGGTGGGTGCCGCGCGTCGTGCCGGCGCGGACACTTTCCGGCCCTTCCCCGGTCGGAGGCGAAGGCCCGCGATCGCCGGTACGTCGTCCTCCGGGATGACGACCCGCGGGTGGACGCGTCCGGCCCGGCCAGCCGATACCGTCGTGCAGGTGACCGCTCCCCTGCTGACCCGGCGACTGCGGCCGGTGGAGCTGTACATCGTGGACGCCGTGCTCGCCGTGGCGGTCGGCGGGCTGCTCGGCCCGTATGCGGCGCTGGAATCGCCGATGCACGGTGGCGTACGCGAGCCGCTCTGGGTGTCGGTGCTGGTCGGGTTCGCCCTCGGGCTGCCGCTGGCCGTCCGGCGCCGGTGGCCGATCACCGTCGCCGCCGTGATCAGCTCCGTCGCCACAGTCGCCCTGATCACCGGCGTGATCCCCAACTACGCCGCCGCCGCGCCGGGACTCGCCGTCGGTCTGTCCTTCTACACGGTGGCCGTGTCGACGACCACCCGCCGGTCGCTGCCCAGTGCCGCCGGTTGTCTCGCTCTGGTGAGCGTCGCGCTGGCGCTGACCGGGGGTGATCTGTGGTCGCGGACGGGTGCCGTCGTCTACGGCGCCGTCATGATCGCGCCCGCCTGGGCGATCGGCTGGCTGGTCCGCGAGCGACGCGCCCTCGCCGCCCGGCAGGGCGAGCACCTGGTCCGTCAAGCCGCCGCCGAGGAGCGGTTGCGGGTGACGCGGGAGCTGCACGACGTCGTCGCCCACACCCTGAGCCTCATCGTGGTGAAGGCGGCCGTCGCCAACCACGTCGCCGAGACCGACCCCCGCGAGGCGGGGGCCGCGCTGCGGGTGATCGAGGAGACCGGCCGCAACGCGCTGACCGACGTACGCCGGGTGCTCGGCGCTCTGCGCGAGGACGCCCCGTACGCCCCGGCGCCCGGGCTCGACGAACTGCCCGTGCTCGCCCGGCAGGCGGCGATCGGCGGGGTCGACGTACGGCTCGACGTACGGCGGGAGGAACCGTCCGGCGCGGTCCCGGAGTCGGTGGGACTGACGGTTTACCGGATCGTGCAGGAGGCGGTGACCAACGTGGTGAAACATGCGGGGCCGGCCGCGTGCCGGGCGACGGTGACCGTCACGCCTCGCGAGGTCAGGGTCGAAGTGACCGACGACGGCCGCCGGCCTGTGCTGTCCGGCGGGGAGGGGCACGGGCTGATCGGCATGCGGGAACGGGTGACGTCGCACGGAGGTGAGTTCCACGCCGGGCCACGCTCCGGCGGCGGCTACGCGGTGACGGCGCGCGTGCCCTATCGGGTGGCCGCGTGATCCGGGTGCTGATCGCCGACGACCAGGCGCTGCTGCGCGGCAGTTTCCGGCTGTTGGTCGATTCGACGCCGGGCCTCACCACTGTCGGCGAGGCGGGCACCGGCGTGGAAGCTGTGGCGCTGGCCGCCGAGCACCGGCCGGACGTGGTGCTGATGGACGTGCGGATGCCGGAGATGGACGGCATCGAGGCGACCCGGCGGATCTGCGGCGACCCCGCCATCGCCGGCACCCGGGTCGTCATCCTGACCACGTTCGACCTGGACGAGTATGTCTACGGGGCACTGCGGGCCGGAGCCAGCGGGTTCCTGCTCAAGGACACCCCGCCGGCGGAACTACTGGCCGGCATCCGGGTGGTGGCCGCCGGAGAAGGGCTGCTCGCGCCGACGGTGACCCGGCGGCTCATCGACGAGTTCGCACGTCGGCCTGAGCCGGCCCGGCCGCTGCCGCGACGACTGGACGGGGTGACCGGGCGGGAACGGGAAGTGCTCACGCTGATCGGCCGGGGTCTGTCCAACGCGGAGTTGGCCGGGCACCTCGGTCTCAGCCTGGCCACCGTGAAGACGCACGTCGGGCGGCTGCTGACCAAGCTGGCGGTACGTGACCGGGCTCAACTGGTCATCGTGGCCTACGAAACCGGCCTGGTCGGGCCGGGCGGGCCACGCTGATCGGGTCGCCCTCGCGGACAGAGCATCGGTGGCGGGCCACTCCGCGGCTAGGCTTGGCTGTCATGACGACCCTCGGTGTGGTGTTCCGGCCCCAGAATCCACCCGAACGCCTCCGCTCGGTCGCACGCGCCGCCGACGAAGCCGGCCTCGACCAGTTGTGGCTCTGGGAGGACTGTTTCCTCGAAAGCGGCATCGCCACCGCCGCCGCGGCCCTGGCCTGGACCGACCGGCTGGCGGTGGGCATCGGGCTGATGCCGGTGCCGTTCCGCAACGTCGCGGCACTCGCCATGGAGGCCGCCACGCTGCACCGGCTCTTCCCCGACCGGGTGCTGCTCACCGTGGGCCACGGCGTCCAGGACTGGATGGAGCAGGTCGGCGCGCAGGTGGGTTCGCCGCTGACGCTGCTGCGCGAGCACGTCGAGGCGTTGAAGGCGCTGCTGGCCGGCGAGACGGTCACGACGTCGGGTCGCTACGTCAAGCTCGACAAGGTCAAGCTGGACTACCCGCCGGTGGGCCCGGCCCGGATCTACGCCGGCGCGACCGGGCCGAAGACGCGTGCTCTCGCCTGCGAGGTCGCCGACGGGATCCTGCTGACCGCCGGCACGCCTCCGCAGGAGGTGGCCGCCGTCAGGTCGACGGCCAAGGCCGTCACCGTGTACGTCCATGCGGCGACCGGCCCCGACGCCGAGGCACGCATGGCACGCGAGCTGGAGTCCTGGGACGAGTCGGACGGCTGGGACGCCACAGCGGCCGGCGACGCAGCCGCCGTCGCCGCTGTCGTGAACCGTTACCGGGACGCCGGAGCCGACGCCGTGATCCTGCAGCCCACCGCTGACGAACCCGATCTCGAGGGCTTCGTCCGGTTCACCGCACAGCAGGTCGGTCCGCTGGTGCGGTAGCCGGCCGATGTCGCTCCGGGCAAGGTCTGCCCGCAGCGTCCGGCGGGGCAGGCCTTGCGGGCGGCGGTGGTCAGCTCACCGCGCTCGGGCTGCCGTCGAGCTTGGGGTAGTCGATGTAGCCGCGGGCGTCGCCGCCGTAGAAGGTGGCCGGATCGGGTGTGTTGTAGGGCCCGCAGGCGGCGAGCCGGGCGGGCAGGTCGGAGTTGGCGAGGAACAGGCCGCCGAAGCTGATCAGGTCGGCGGTGCCGTCCTCCATCAGCGCGAGCTGCTCGGGGCCGGTGACCGTTCCGGGCGTGAACGGGTTGAGGATCAGACCCCGCCGCTCCCCTCGGCGCCACGCCGACGTCGGTGGCCCCGGCACGGGCCCGAACCTCCGGGTCAGGTGGCGCTGGTGCGGGCGGGCTGCCGGTCGATGTCGGGTTCGAGGTAGATGGCCGTGGCGGTGGGCAGCGCCCGACGGATCCGCGCCTCGGCGTCGTCGATCGTGGCGGCGACGTCGGCTCCCCGGTCGGAGGTGCTGATGGCGATCTTCGCCGCGACCAGGAGTTCCTCCGGCCCGAGGTGCAGGGTGCGCAGGTGGATGACCCGGTCGACGCCCGGGGTGGAGACCAGCTCGGTGTGGATCGCGGTGACCTCTTCCGGCAGTGCCGCCTCGCCGATGAGCAGGCTCTTGGTCTCGACGGCGAGGACGACGGCGATGACGACCAGCAGGACGCCGATGCACAGGGTGCCGATGCCGTCGAAGAGCGCGTTCCCGGTGAGCACGCTCAGGCCCACGCCGGACAGGGCGAACAGCAGGCCGAGCAGCGCGCCGGCGTCCTCCAGCAGGATCACCGGCAGTTCCGGGGCGCGGGCGTGGCGGACGAAGGAGACCCAGCTCCGCTTGCCGCGTACCTTGTTCGCCTCCTTCACCGCGGTCCGCAGGGCGAAGCCCTCCAGGACGATCGCGATCAGCAGGACGGCGACGGCGATCAGCGGCGAGGACAGCTCGTGCGGGTCGCTGATCTTGTGGTAGCCCTCGTAGAGGGCGTACAGGCCGCCGAGGGTGAACAGGATGATCGCCACGATGAACGAGTAGACGTAGCGCTCCCGGGCGTAGCCGAACGGGTGCAGCGCGGTCGGGGCGCGGCGGGCGCGCTTGCCGCCGACCAGCAGCAGGGCCTGGTTCGTGGAGTCCGCGACCGAGTGCACGCCCTCGGCGAGCATCGACGCCGACCCGGTGATGCCGGCGGCCACGAACTTGCTCACCGCGATACCCAGGTTCGCGACCAGCGCCGTCACCACGGCCTTGGTGCTGCCCTCCGCCGCCATCGGCTGTTTCCCCTCGTCGTACGTCACGGTGTGGGTGGTCAGTGTGCCAGCGCCCCGGCGGGCCGCTGACACAGGTGCCGACGAGCCCTTGCCCGGAAGCGTCCGAAACCAACCACACCGGCCGGAGCCGACGTCCGGCGGCCCGGAGGGGTCTCGCGGGCCGCCGGCGGTGGTGCTACTTGGCGCCGGTCAGGGCGACCAGGGCGTTGGCGGTCCGGAAGTACGGGTTACGGCCCAGGTCGCCGACGGTGGTGATGTTGAAGGCGTCCTTGAGGAGCTTCGCGTCGCCGTCGCTGACCCCGGCAAGGGCGGACACCGGGGCGTCGACGATCTCGGTGAGGGTCTTGTCCTGGTAGGCCTTGTCGACCAGCTTGGTGAGGTCGGCGGTGACGGGCATGCGCACTCCTTCGAAATCCCGATCGGTGGAACCCGATCGCCTACGGACAAAACTGCCGAATTAGATCATGGAGCGGGCGTGTCAGTCCACTATGGACGAGGACTGGCTCACGCCTCCTCGTCGCCGCCCTCGTCGTCGCCGAAGGAGTCGAAGACCTCGTCGGCGACCATGCCGCCGGCGAAGCCCAGGGCGGCGCCGCCCACCACGCCCGCGGCAACGGCACCCATGCCGGGACCGCCGTGGTGCTCCTGGTGGTGCTCCTTGTGGTGACCGCCGGGGTGGCCGTACGCGGCGTGCCCGTAGCCGGGCGGCGGGGGCGGGTAGCCGGGCGCGCCGTAGCCCTGGGCGGGCGGGGCGTAGCCGTGGCCGGTGTGCAGGCTCTGGTAGCCGTCGAGGGCCTGGCGGACCCAGGTGTCGACCTGCGCGGCCCAGTCCACACGGTCGGCGTCGGCGTGCGCGGCGTGGTAGCGGCCGTACGAGTCGTGGCCGCCGGTGAAGAGGCCGCCGCGCTTGTCGAACTCCAGCACCACGTCGACGCCGTGCTCGTTCGCCACGAAGGTCAGCTCGACCTCGTTGACGCCGTGGGCGTACTGCGGGGCGGCGTAGTACTCGACCTCCTGGTAGAACGGCAGATTCTGGCGCAGCCCGGAGATGTGCCCGCGTTCCAGGTCGGCGCCCTTGAACCCGAAGCCGAGCCGGCCGAACGCCTCGAGGATGCGCTCCTGCACCGGCAGCGGGTGCACGTACACCGGGTCCAGGTCGCCCTTGTCGATCGCGCCGCGGACCGCCACCTCGGTGCGCAGGCCCATCGTCATGCCGTGCAGGTGCTGCCCGTACAGGTCGGTCACCGGGGTCTCCCACGGCATCGCCACCTGGAACGGCAGCGACAACTGCTGACCCTCACGCAGGTGCAGACCACCCGCGACCTGGACGCGGTGGAACTCGACGAGGGCGTCGTACTCCTCCTCCGCGCCGTCGATCTCGACGCGGGTGACCAGCCCGACGGTGACGTGGTCGATCTCCACGTCGTGGCTGCCGCCGGTCAGGTTCACCTGCCCGCCCAGCACGAGCCCCGGGCGGGTGCTCGGATTGGACAGGACCGTATCGACGCTCGGGCCGCCCACCCCGAACGCGCCCAGCATCTTCTTGAACACTACGAACCTCTCCCTCGACGACCGCCGACGCGCGACACCAGGATCGTGAGGAATTCACGTGAAACCCTTGTGCCGCAACGAGATCAACGGCGTCCATAATGGAAGCCGTCGAGCGGGGAAGCTACCAACGCCACCTGAGAAGTAGCTGAATGGGTTCAGCGGGTTACTCTCCGGAACCGGGGTGGAGTGCCGCTACGGCCCGCATGGCGACGTCGACGGAGGCTTGGAGGTCCTCGCGGCTCGCGCCGGCCGCGGCGTGGACGGCGTGACCCTCGCTGAGCGCCATCACGAAACGCGCGAGCGCCCGGCTGTCCAGGCCGTCGGGGAGGTCCCCCTCCTTCGCCGCGCGGGCCAGCCGCTCTTCGAGCGCGGCCTCGGTGGCCGCCCGGCCGGCGGCGAGGATCTCGGAGATCCGGGCGTTCTCCGGGGAGCAGGCCAGGCCGCCCTGGATGGAGAGGCAGCCGGCGGGGTGGCCGCCCGCGGTCAGGTTGTCGGCGCTGGCGCGCAGGAAGGCTTCGATCGCGGCGTACGCGGTCGGTTGGTCGAGGGCGGCGCGGGCGTTCGCGAGGTTGGTCTCGTGGTAGCGGTCGAAGGCCCGCCTGAACAGCTCTTCCTTGCTGCCGAACGCGGCGTACAGGCTCGGGCGGTTGATGCCCATCGCCCTGGTGAGTGCGCTCAGCGACGCGCCCTCGTAGCCCTGCTGCCAGAAGACCTCGGCGGCCCGATCGAGGACCGTCTGCTCGTCGAAGGCGCGCGGCCGTCCCGGGGTCGGAGTCTCAGTGCCCATGCCTCGACTATACCGCTCGGTACAGAAGTGACCCAAACCACGAACCGATCGGTACAGAAAGCTGCTACGGTGATCACGAACCGATCAGTACAAAACTGCGGCGCGAGGGAAGAGCATGACCATCACGTTGATCACCGGCGCGAACAAGGGCATCGGTTTCGCGACCGCCAGACAGCTTCTCGATCTGGGGCACGTCGTCTACGTCGGAGCGCGCGACGCCAGGCGAGGCGAGGAGGCCGCCTCGGCGCTGGGGGCACGCTTCGTGCCGCTCGACGTGACCGACGACGCCTCGGTGGCCAGGGCGCTGGCGACCATCGACGCCGACGAGGGGCGGCTGGACGTCCTCGTCCACAACGCGGGCATCGCCGAGAACGGTGTCGTCGACGGTCCGACCGCCCTGCGCGTCTTCGACACCAACGCGGTCGGCATCGTCCGGGTCACCGAGGCGGCGCTGCCCCTGCTGCGCCGGTCGTCCAATCCGACGGTGGTCACGGTGTCGAGCAGCGCCGGCTCCTTCTGGGCGGTCAACAACCCCGACCGGCCGGAGTTCACCCTGACGTCGCCGCTCTACTCGGCGTCGAAGTCCGCCGCCACGATGATCACCGTCCAGTACGCCAAGTCCCAGCCGGGGATCAGGTTCAACGCGGTCGAGCCGGGCTACACCGCCACCGACCTGACCGCCGCGATCGGCGGCGGCAGGACCCCCGCGGAGAGCGCCCGAACCGTCGTACGCCTGGCGACGCTGCCCCCCGACGGCCCGACCGGAACCCTCCAGGACGACTCCGGCCTCCTGAGCTGGTAGCCGTCCGCCCCGAACGCGACCCCGGCCGGGGTCCGCACATCATCCGCACATCAAAGGGAAAGTGACATGACTCAGAACGATCTCCGCAACTGGTACCTGCGCTACGTCGCCGCGCTCAACGCCCACGAGTTCGACGGCATGGACGAGTTCATCAACGACACGGTGATGCTGAACGGTGAGCCGGGCACCCGGGACGACGTCATCGCGGTGCAGAAGCATGACGTGGACGCCGTTCCGGACCTCCGCTGGAAGGTCGAGGAGCTGCTGTTCGACCGCGACCGGATCGCCGTCCGCGCGATCAACTACGGCACGCCGGTGAAGGAGTGGCTGGGCGTACCGCCCTCCGGCGCCTCGTTCGAGGTCGTCGAGTACGCCATCTACAAGGTCAGCGACGGGCGGTTCGTGCAGATGACCGCCCTGCACGACTCGGCCGAGATGCTCCGGCAGCTCACCGCCGCCCGCTGAGGGACCGACGATGACCACCATCGGCATCATCGGCGCGGGTGAGGTGGGCAGCCAGCTCGCCCGCGCGGCGGTAGCCGCCGGATACGCGGTCGTGATCGCCAACTCCCGGGGGCCGCACACGCTGACGGACCTCGTGGCCGAACTCGGGCCGCCGGCGCGGGCGGCGTACGCCGCGGAGGCGGCGGCAGCGGGCGACTTCGCGATCGTCGCCGTGCCGCTCAAGGTCGTGAACGACATGCCGGTCGAGGAGCTGGCCGGCAAGGTCGTGCTGGACACGAACAACTACATGGTCTGGCGCGACGGGAACATCCCGGTGCTCGACTCGGGTGAGAAGACGGTCCACGAGCTGCGCCAGGAACAGCTCCCCACGTCGAAGGTCGCCAAGGCGTTCACCCACATCCAGGCGCCGCGGCTGCTCACCTCGGCCCGGCCCGCCGGCGCGCCGGACCGGCTGGCGCTGTCCGTCTCCAGCGACCACCCGGAGGCGGTCGACCTGGTGACGCGACTCTACGACCGGTTCGGCTTCGACACTGTGGACAACAGCCCGCTGAGCGAGTCCTGGCGTACCGGCCCCGGCCAGCCGGCGTGGATCCGCCACGCGCACCAGAACCGCGAGGAGCTGGCGCGCAACCTGAGGCGTGCGCGGCGGTTCGTCACTCCGTCGCGGACATCAGCGGGGAAGTGACAGGGCCCGGCGCGGAGAGCGATCCTCCGCACCGGGCCCTGGCGTCGGGTCCGGTCAGGCGGCGCAGGTCGCGGTCGCGCCCTGGCCGGTGCCGGTGCCCTGGAAGCCGAAGTTGGTCGTCTGGCCGGCGCCGACCTGCCCGTTGTAACCCACGTTCGTGAACCGGACGGTGCCGCTGGTGCCGCTGGCCTGGGCGTTCCAGGTGCCGGTGATCGCGGCGCCGCCCGGCAGCGCGACGGTCACGGTCCAGCCGTTGATGGCCGCG
Organism: Micromonospora sp. CPM1; assembly: GCF_023896895.1. Classification (NCBI taxonomy): domain Bacteria; kingdom Bacillati; phylum Actinomycetota; class Actinomycetes; order Micromonosporales; family Micromonosporaceae; genus Micromonospora; species Micromonospora sp. CPM1. The sequence goes on along the minus strand of NZ_JAMHIU010000010.1, from coordinate 219,897 downwards.
GAGCCCGCGGTGACGTTCACGCTCGCGGTGAAGCCGCCGTTCCACTGGTTGATCGCGACCGCCGCGGAGCAGCCGTTACCGGCCGGCGGCGGCGTGGTCGGCGGCGCCGTGGTGGGCGGCGCGGTCGTCGGGGGCGCCGTGGTCGGCGGCGCGGTCGTCGGCGGGTTGGTCGTCGGCGGCGCGGTGGTGGGCGGGTTCGGCGCACCGTTGGCCAGGCTGAAGGCCAGGTCCGGCTGGAACGAACCGGCCGTGTAGCGGCAGCCGTCCGCCTCACCCGGCGGCTTCACCCAGAGGTACGCGTCGATGTTGGCGTCGCCGGTGTTCGTCGTCGGGTACTGCCCGATGCGCCGGTCGGTGTTGTCGTCGGCGCACCAGTCCCCGGCGGCTCCCCCGTTGCGGCTGGTGTCGATGACCTGCCGCTTGCCGGAGATGCCCATGCCGTTGAGCGCGGAGATGACCGCGCGGCCGAAGTTCGCCTCGCTGGAGGTGGGGTTGAAGTTCGACACGTTGGTGAAGAAGCCGTCGGCGTACTGCACGCCGGCCGCCCGGAGCCGGTTGGCCGTGTCGTTGGCGCTGTTCCAAGTCGAGTGGCCGCCGTCGAGGTACACCTTGGCGTTCGGGTTCGCCGACTTGATGGTCTGGGTCGCCGTCGTGAGCGCCTGGTTGCGGGCGTTCAGCTCACCGGTGCTCAGGCAGGTCTGGAGCGCCAGCGAGTCGGTCTCCAGGATGATCAGGACGGTCTGGTTGCCGAGTCCCCGGGCGAAGTTGGACACCCAGGTCTGGTACTGGTTGAGGTCCGGCGCCCCGCCGGCGCTCGCGCCGCCGCAGTCGCGGTTGGTGATCTCGTACACCGACAGCACCGGGATCTGCTGCGCCGCGTTGGCGGCACCGACGAATCCGGAGACCTCGGACTGGATGGTCGACGGGTTGAAGTTGGCGTACCAGCGGGCCTGCGGCTGGCTCGCGATCTTGTCGCGGATGACTGCGGCGCGCGAGTCGCCGGGGTTGGCGGCGACCCAGCGGACGACTGCCGAGGACGGGTCGCGGTAGAGCGATCCGGACACGGTGCCGGCGGACGCGCCGCCGACGGCGAAGCCGACGCCGGCCGCGGCGAGCCCCGCGACGGCGGCCACGCTGATGGCCGCTGAACTGCGGCGGGACGAGAGGATAGCCACGTCGTGTTTCCTCCTGATCACATAGACGTATCTAAGTTCGTGGGAGCGTTCCCACGACGGTAACGGAGGCGGGCGTCGATGCCAAGATGTGAACGTCGGCCACTGCCCCGTAATCTGGCGACGTCGGCGAAGCGGGCGAGGAGGAAGACCAGGCATGACGGCGCTACCAGGCCAGCATCTGCCTACGGCGAGTTCGTCCGTCGCCGGACGGCCCGCGGACGAGGATCTGCGGACACTGTTCGGCAAGTCCATCGCCGTCTTCGCCGCGCTCGCCGGGCCGACACACGTGGTGGAGGCGGCGAACCCGGCGTTCTTCACCGCCATCGGCGAGGAACGCGCACGCACCGGGGTCGCGCTCGCCGAGTTGATGCCGGAACTGGACGCCCAGGGCTTCATCGCCCTGCTGGACGAGGTCTACCGCACGGGCGAGTCCTACACCGCCCACGACGCCCGGATCATGCTCGGCACCGGGTCGCAGGCGCGGGAGGCGTTCTTCGACTTCACCTACGAGGCACGCCGCGACGCCGACGGCACGGTGACCGGGATCCGCGTGATCGGTGTGGAGACCACGCAGGTCAAGCACGCGCAACGGCTGATGGCCGAGCACCGCGCCATGCTGGAGCAGATCGCCCGGCAGGCGCCGCTGGCCGAGGTGCTCGACGGGATGGCCCGCTGCATCGAGAACCTCGCGCCGCAGGAGGTGCTCGTCTCCGTCCTGCTCGCCGACGCCGACGGCCGGCACCTGCGCCACGGCGCCGCGCCCAGCCTGCCCGACTTCTACAACCAGGCCATCGACGGGATCGCCACCGGCGAGGGTGTCGGCTCGTGCGGCACCGCCGCGCACCGGCGTGAGCCGGTCGTCGTCACCGACATCGCCACCGACCCGTTCTGGGCCGACTTCCGCGACCTGGCCGAGCGGGCCGGGCTGGCCGCCTGCTGGTCCACGCCGATCCTGGCCCGCGACGGCAGCCTGCTCGGCACGTTCGCCATGTACCACCGCACCCCGCGTGTCCCGCGGGACGCCGACCTGGCCCTCGCCCGGGTCTTCACCGGCACCGCCGCCCTGGCCATCGAACGCCACCACATCGAACAGGCGAAGGCCGAAGCGGACGCCCGCGCCCGGGCCGCCCACGACGAGCTGGCCCGGGTGGTGCGGGCGGAGCGGGAACTACGGGCCGAGGCGGAACAGCGCGCCGCCGCGGCGGCGGAACTCACCGCCCGGCTGCGCGCCGCCGCCGCCGCGCAGGCCGCCAGTCCGCGCCCCGAGCGGTGTCAGCTCGGCGGCGGCGACGGCTGCACGGCACCCGCCGAGATCAAGATCGCTGACTCGTGGGGCGACTCGGCGTGGGGCTGCCCGCTCCACGTCGAGGAGGCAATCATCAACGTGCGTTCGGTCTTCATCGCCAACGAGGAACTCGGCGGCCTGGCCGCCTACCTCAACCGCTGACCACCGCTCGACGCCGCGCCGAGGCCTGGAGGGGGCGCGTCCTTCGTCTACTCCGCCGCCTGGGCGGAGGGGTCGTGCGGCGATCGCACCATCGCCCCGATGAGCGCGGCCAGCGGCACGGTGGCAAAACCGACCCGGGCGTCGCTCGCCCCGTACGGCAGCCACAGCTCGCCTGCGTGGACGAGCCCGCCGCAGGAGTAGACGACGTTCGGTACGTATCCGTCCCGGTCTGCCTCGTCGGGTGCCAGGAGCGCGCCGGGAAGCCGTGCGACGACCCGCTCCGGCCGGTGCAGGTCCAGCAGGAGCGCGCCGACGGCGTAGCGGCGCATCGGGCCGACGCCGTGGGTGAGCACCAGCCAGCCGTCGTCGGTCTCGATGGGCGACCCGCAGTTGCCGACCTGGATCAGCTCCCAGCTGTCCCGGGGGGCGTGCAGCGGCACCGGTTCCTGCCACCGGTTCTCGCCGTCCAGACAGGTCAGGCCGATGGTCTCGCCGTCGGCGCGGCACAGGGCGAGGTGCCGGCCGCCGACGGTACGGGGGAACAGCGCGACGCCCTTGTTGCGGACGCCCGGCCCGCGCATCGGGGTGACCTCGAATCGGCGCAGGTCGGTGCTGGCCAGCGCGCGGGTGGCGATGCGCCGGCCGTCGTAGGCGGTGTAGGTGGCCCGGTACACCGGTCCGTTCTCGTCGGTGAACCGCACGAACCGGGCGTCCTCCATGCCGTTGCTCTCCGCCGGCGTGGCCGGCCAGAGCACCCGTTGATGCAGGGCGGTGTCGGCGGGGAAGGCGGTGGCGTAGCCGGCGGCGTTGGTGCGGCGCAGTTGTTCGAGACTGACCATCCCGCTACTGCGCGACAGCAGGTCCGGTGGCAGGTCGCCGAGCACCCGCTCGAAGGTGGACTCGTCGTACCGTTCGGGCAGGGCGTCCAGCACGGTGGCGGTGATCTCGTTGTCGCAGTCCACCTCGGCCAGGCCGGCGGCCAGGAGGTCTCGCCGGTGCCGTACGCCGGTCCGCTGCCCCACCACGAGCGGACCGGAGCGTTCGGCGACTGTCAGCCGGCGTCCGGGTCCGAGGACGGCGGTGGCGAAGCCGATGGACGACAGGTGGCCCTCGCCGATCTGGCGCAGGCTGACCGCGACGCGTACCTGCCCGGCGCTCAGACCGGTCTGATCGGGGTGGACCACCATCGACGGGTTGCACAGCGCGGCGGACTCGACCGCGTACTCGTGACTGAAGTAGGCGCCGACCAGGAGACGGGCGGCGGGGGACAGGTCCCAGGCCCGGGCGGCGCGGTGCCGCACCAGGTCGTAGTGGTGGTGGAGCCGGCCGTCCAGGTCCCGGTGCCGAGCTCCGAATCGCTCGAAGGTGGCCCGCAACAGGCGGCCGGTCTCCTCCTCGTCGAGGTGCGCGACGCGGTCGATGAGCGCCCGCGCGCGGGTGCGCACCAGGGCGGCGTCCTCGCCCGGGACGAAGAGTTTGAGAATCACCCGGCGTGGGTCCGGGGTGAGGACGACGTCCTGCCGGACGGCCAGGCCCCCGGTCACGACCACCGCCGGGCGTGCTGCAGGGTGGAGATCAGCGCGAGAGTCGACTCGGCGCCCTGGTTGGCGTTCGGCCCGTGCGTGGTCAGACCGTCGTAGGCGCCGCCGGTCGCCGGATCCCACATCCGTGTGCCGGTGTCGTTCTCGCCGAGGAACCACCCCACCGCCTGCCGTATCCCGGCCTCCCAACCGGGATCGCCGGTGACCTCGGCGGCCGTGGCACAGGCGTCGGCGAAGGCGGCGACCTCGATCGGTTGCTGGTCGTGGCGCAACCGTGCCGCGCCGCGCTGCCATCCGCCGGCGGGTACGACCGACAGGTGCCCGTCGCGCAGTTGGACGTCGCGCAGCCAGGTCAGCATCCGCAGGCCGTCGTCGAGGGACGGGCCGTCGTGGCGCAGCTGGGTGGCGGCGATGACGACCTCCGCGAGGGCCGCGTTGGCATAGCTCAGCCGTGGCTGTGGCCAGGGCCAGAGCGGGTCGGCTCCGGGGGCGCCGATCGTAGTGGCCGCGTCCGCCAGCAGTGCGGCTGCGGCAGCGTGGGCCGGGTGGCGGCGAAGCACCTCGACCGCGCCGAGCCCGGCGAAGGCCATCGTGTGCGGCGCCGGGGAGCGCCGGTTGGCGCCCCGGCTGAAGGCGACGAGTGCCTCCTCCCTGATCCAGGCGGCGGGACTGCGGGCCGCGGCGGTGCCGAGCCCCCACAGCGCCCGGCCCCACCAGTCGCCGAGGCCGGCCTCGTCGGTCCAGCGCCGGTCGTGCCCGAGGCGGTTGTGGAAGGCGCCGCCGGCGTCCTGGGCGTGGGTCAGGAAGGCGAGGTAGCGCTCGGCGAGCCGGAGCACCTCCTCGGCCGGCTCCGGTTCCCGGCTGGTGACGACCAGGCCGCGGGCGACGTCGTCGGTGCAGTAACCGTGCTCGCGGCGGACGATCGCGTGCCGGGCGTGTTCGAACAGCCCGGTGTCGTCACTCAACCGAATCAGGTGCGCGAAGCTCGGCCGGGGCGCCGGATGCCGGCGGCTGCTGCCCGGCATGCTGGACAGGCCGGTGGTCGCGGTCACGCCGATGCCGCACTGACCGCGGGAAGGCGGGCGGCGACGAGCCGTTCGGCGAGGGCGCCGTAGCGGGCCGCCACCGCCGGCCAGCGCAGGTCCGAGGCGAGCGGGCGGACGCGGCCGGCCAGCCGGGCCGCCAGGCCCGGTTCGCTGAGGATCCGCCGGATCGCGGCGGCCAGCGCCGCCGGATCCCGATGGGGTACGACCAGACCGGGGCCGCCGGTGAGCAGCTCGACCGCGTGCGGGAAGGCGGTGGCCACGACGGGCACCCCGGCGGCCACCGCCTCGACGAGCACCCCGGAGGTGACCTGTTCGCGGGAGTCGTAGGGCAGCACGACCACATCGGCGGAGCGGATCAACCGGCCGAGGGCGGCTTGGTCGTGGTAGACGTCCTGGTAGTCCACGGCGTGGGCGATGCCGAGCTGCGCGCCGAGCCGGTGCAGTCCCGCCCGGTACGCCTCCCCCTGGTGCTCGACCACCTTCGGGTGGGTCCGGCCCGCGACGGTGTAGGTGGGGGTCGGATCGAGGTCCTGCAACCGCGCGAGCGCCTGCAACGACCACTCGACGCCCTTGCCGGGGCCGAGAAGTCCCCAGGTCAGCAGGTGTGGGCGGGTACGGCGGTCGGCGGGCACGCGGACGTGGTCGGCGGCGCCGTGCGGGATCACCGTCACCTTCTCCGGCCGTACGGAGTAGCCGACGAGCAGCCGGTCGCGAGCCGTGCCGGTCATCGTGACGACCGCTCCGGCGGCGGTGACGATCTGCTCAAGCAGGGACTTCTGCCGGGCGGTGGGACGGCGGAGCACGGTGTGCAGGACCACGATGCTGGGCACGGTGAGCCGGCGCAGCAACGGCAGGACGTCCTCGCCGTCCGCCCCGGGGTAGATGCCGTACTCGTGCTGCACGACGGCCACGTCGAAGGCGTTCAGGGCGGCTGCGGCGTCCCGCCAGCCGGCCTGGGTGCGGGTCGACCAGGTGTGCACGACCCCGGGCCCGGCCCGCAGGTCGTCGCCGCGGTCGGTGACCCGGACGATGCCACCGCGCGTGCCGTCGGCGGTCAGGTGGGCGGCGAGGGTGGAGTTGAAGGTGGCCAGTCCACACCGTGTCGGCGGGTGGGTGCTGAGAAATCCGTAGCTGGGCATCGGTGTCGGGCCTTCCGGTTGTCGGCCACCTCCGGGTACGGGGACGAGCCTCACGCGGTATCGGCGTACGCCGGCCAGCGTGTGTGGCCGGCGGAACGGATTCGGGAGCTGCCCGGTGCGGGGCGCCGCCCGGCAGGTTCAGCGTCTCGGTCGACGGATGAGGTCGTCGTAGACGGCAAGGTATTCGGTGGCCATCCGGTCGCCGCCGAAGCGCTCCCGGGCCCGCGCCCCACAGGCGGCCCGGTCCAGCTCGGCAGCCCGGGTGACGGCGTCGACGGCCTGCTCGACGGTGTGCACGAGGAAGCCTGTCACCCCTTCGTCGACCACCTCCGGCATGGATCCTCGCGCGTACGCGACGACAGGCGTGCCGCAGGACATCGACTCCACCACGGACAGCCCGAACGGCTCGTCGAAGGCGATCGGGTGCAGCAGCGCGGTGCTCGCGCCCAGCACCTCCGCACGTCGTTTCGGGCCGACCGAGCCGAGGAAGACGACCTGGTCGCCGTCGATGTGCGGGGCCACCTGTTCGGCGAAGTACCGCTCGTCCTGCACGATGCCGCAGATGGTCAGCGGCCGTCCGGCGCGGCGGGCGATCTCGATGGCGGTGTGGATGCCCTTGTCCGGATGGATCCGGCCGAAGGCGGCCAGCCCCGGACCGGCCTCCCGCCTCAACGGCAGCCCGGTGAGGTCGACACCGTGGTGCACCGTGGCGACGTAGTCGAGTTCCGCGCTCCGGTCGGCGTCGGAGATCGACACGTAGGACGAGCGGGCCCGGGCGTACGCGGGGAGAATGCCCGCGCCGGAGAAGCCGTGCACGGTGGTGAGCAGCGGAGCACGACAGTGCTCGGCGAACGCCAGCGGCAGCCAGTCGAGATGACTGTGCACCAGGTCGAACTCCGAGGAGCGGGCCATCGCGTGGGACACGTGCATCGCCTCCCACACCCGCCCGTCCATTCCGGGGTCGTCGGCGTAGCCACGGGGGCACACACCGTCGAGGACGGCGGACGTGACGGAGTCGAGCGTCGCGAAGAGGGTCACGTCCACGCCGCGAGTGACCAGCCCCTCGGCGAGCAGGCCGGTCACCTGCTCCCAGGGACCGTAGTGGTGCGGGGGTGTCCGCCAGGCGACCGGACCGAGCAGGGCAACCCTCACCAGGACCGGGTGGCGACGAGGTCGGCCGGATCCAGACGCAGGGTGGCGAGCAGCCCGGCGTGCTGGTCGGAATCCACCAGCTCCGGCAGTTCCCGCTCGACCCATTCGGCCCTGACCTGCTGCCCGCGCTCGCGCAGCGCCGCAGCGATCCGGTATCTGGCGATCCTCATCGGTACCCCTTCGTGAAGCGGTGCGGAACGGTCGTGGTCCTCCCCCGGGCCGGGCTGGTCCGGGCGTTCAGGCCCGGACCGGCGCCGTCGGGTGCCGATCGGGTCGAAGGTGGCCGCCTTCGGTCTCCCAGGCCGCGATGCGGGTGGTGTCGGCGAGGTGCGAGGCCGCGTGCATGGCGGCGGTCGCCGCGACGTCGCCGGTGTGGGGCGCTGTCACGGCCAGGTCGATCCGCAGATTCCGCGTGCCTGTGAGGATCACCCGCTCGGCGTCGAGGGTGGCGAACCAGCCCACCCGCACCACGGTGCCGCCGACACCGATCCGCGTCGGATGGCTGTCCCACGCCGCCGGTGGAAGCATGACCCGTTCGATCACGCCGTCGCCTCGGGCGGCGAGCGCGGTGATCAGGCTGGACAGTTCGACGACCGGGTCTCGTGACGTGGGCCACCAACCGCCGTCGAGCATCGCGCGGCTGGACGGTGGATCGGCCAGCCGCAGGCGTGCCGTCGGCGGTTCACTGGTGCAGATCCACGTCATGCGGTCCTGGGCTGAGCGGACCATCAGTTCCGTCCCTCTCGTACGCCGGCGTCCGGGCCGGTGCCGGCGGGGTCTGGGCGGGTGCCGGGGGTGGTGCGGCGCCTGCGGGTCGCCAGCCGCAGCTGGATGACGCGTCGGGTGGTGGTCTGGACGGTCACCAGCAGCACGCCGAACACCGCGGCCAGCAGCAGTGCGACCCCCATCGGAAGTTCCCCGCTCGCACCGAAGAAGTGCACTGTCGTGCGTTGACCGTTCTGCAGGATGAAGATCAGAAGCAGGAGCAGCACCACGGCGAAGGCCGTGATCGCGACCAGCGACCCCGCGGCGCGGACGCGCGGCACCGGACGGGGCTGGTTGTTGATCTCAGGTGTGGACCGCGCGGTGGCGGAGCGGGTGGAGTCGGCGAACCTGGTCATGGTGGACCTCATCTCGGCGGTGGTGCGCGAACAACGCGAACCGGGGGCCGTCGGGGTCCGGGACGACATCCTGAGCCTACTCGCCGCCTGACCGATCGGTACGTCCAAGATGTCGGAACTACCCCTCTGGCCGAACACGTACCGTCAGAGCCCTGTCCGGCGACCGCTCAGCGGAGCATCCCGGCTCTCAGCTGGGCCAGAGAGCGCGTCAGCAGCCGGGAGACGTGCATCTGCGACAGCCCGACCCGGGTGGCGATCTCTGCCTGGGTCAGGTCACCGTAGAACCGCATGGTCAGGATCCGACGTTCACGTAGGGGAAGCGCCGCGAGGAGTCCTCGGAGGGTGAGGTGGTCGTCCACTGCCGCGTATCCCGGATCGGCGGCGCCGACGTGTGCGATCCGCTCGACGCCGTTGCCCCCGGGCCGTGGCTCGTTCACCGACTGAAGGCGATAGAAGTCGAAGGCGGTGACGGCGGCCACGATCTGGGCGACTGTCACCTCCAGGTGGTCGGCGAGCTCTGCGTCAGTGGGTTCGCGACCGTGCCGCTGCCCGAGCTTGCTCCGCGCCTCCGGCACCCGGGCGCTCAGTTCCTGCATCGATCGCGGCACCCGGATCGCCCAGGCCGAATCGCGGAAGTGTCGTCGGATGCCGCCGAGGATGGTCGGAATGGCGTAGCCGGCGAACGGAGCGCCCAGGTCGGCGTCGTAACCGTCGACGGCTTTGATCAGACCGAGCGCACCGACCTGAGCCAGATCCTCGTAGGACTCTCCGCGGCCGGTGTAGCGGCGGGCCAGCCGGCCCGCCATCGGCAGGTTCGCCTCGATGATCCGGGCTCGCAGCCGGGCCCGGTCGGGATCTTCGGGGCTCAGGGCCGCGCGTCGACGCAACAGTTGTTCACTCGCCCCCGTTGCCGGGGTCACTGTCGGAGGGGACGGCACGGCCGGGGGTGTCACGGTTGTGGTGACCATTGTCCTATGCCCCTAACGGGCTGGTGGCGGCGAGACTGGCGGCCACCGGGGACCCGGGCGACACCGTCACCGTACGCCTTCATCCCCCCGACCGAAACCCGGGCGGCCCGGCGAAGCGCCCTCAGGTGTCGAACCGGTCGTCAGTCGGACTTGTCGGCGACCGTACCGGCGCGAGCTGCTCGGAGCCGTCGACGATCGCCTGGGACAGCTCGGACAGCCGCCGGTTGCGGCTGCGGGCGCCGTCGCGCAACATCGCGAAGGCCTGGCCGACGTCCACCTGGAGGCGCTCGGCCAGGATGCCCTTGGCCTGTTCGATCAGCACACGGCTGTTCAGGGCGGTCTGCAGCTGCTCGGTGACGATGTCGCGCTCGTGGATGGCGCGGTGTTGCAGCAGTCCGATGGTGGCCACGTCGGCGAGCGCCCGGGCGATGCGGAGCCTGCCCTGGTCGACAGCTCCCGGCCGGACGTCGAAGAGGCTCAGCGCGCCGATCACCTCGGAACGCAGGCGCATGGGCAGGGCGTGCACCGCAGCGAAGCCGACCTCGGCCGCGGCGGCGCCGAACCTCGGCCATCGGGCGGTGCTCAGGGTCAGGTCGGCGACCGACACCGGCTGCCCGGAGGTGAAGCAGTCGAGGCAGGGCCCCTGGCCGGTCTGGAGCTGGAACAGCTCCAGCAGCCGGGTGCGTTCGGAGGAGGCGGCGACCACCCGCAGCGTGGCGCCCTTGTCGGTCAGGAGCAGCCCGGCCGCCGACACATTCAGCAGCTCGACACACCTCTCGGTCAGCCCCTGCAGGAACTCGATCACGTCGAAGTCGTCGACGAGAGTGTCGGCCATCTCCACGAAGACGTCGGCCAGCGGGGTCTCGGGCATTTCGGTCACCTCGCGCTCGGCGGTCCCGGTGTCGGATCCCCGAGCGGCGCGTCATCGCCCCGGCGGACCAGATGCACGTGGCGTCCGCCCACGACCCGTTTCAGAGGTAGGTGTGCGTCCGTCACGCTGCAGTGACGGCCTAGCGCCGGGCGGGCTCGCCGGCCGACTCGCGTCCGAAGCGCTCTGCGGTGAACGGGCTCCGCAGGCGGGTCATGGATTCGGCGCTGATGTCCGCGATCGGACTGCGCTCGTCGTCGGTGACCCCGAACCTCTCCGCACGGAAGGGATTCAAGGCGAACGTATTGTCGGGCACGAGGTGCTCCAAGGGAATCTGCACGGCAGCGCTCGACTCAGTCATCGCGGCTGGGAAACCGTGGGAAAAGCAAGGGGTCGGCGATCAGCCGTCGGTACCCCGTACCGACAGCCTAGCGCGCATCGGCCGACCGGGCCCGTCACGGTCGAAATCGGCGACGTTCTCAGAGCTGGACGACGTGACCCACCCGGGGCGGCGTCCGGCCCGCGAGGACGTCGAGCCACGCGTCCCGCAGCGCGTCCGGGCCGGTGCCGACCCGTACGTCGAGCCATCCGCTCACCACCTGGGAGAACCGCTGCCAGGCGTCGGCGAAGCGTTCGTCGAGACCGGCCCGGCCCCAGTCCTGGCTGCGCTTGCGGATGCGTACCGGCGCGAAGAAGACCTCCCCGGCGGCGCCGGCGTTCGGCGTCTGCTGGGTGAGGCCGACGGCGATGTCCCGGACGAGCAGGTCGCCGAGGTGCGCCCGCAGGGCGGCGCGGGTCGCGGGTGAGCCGGACAGGTCGAGGTAGACGGTCGGAACGGCGTCGAGCGCGCCGATGTCGTCGTAGGAGAGGACCTCGTCGTAGCAGCCCAGCGACCGGGTGAAGGCGAGGTTGCCGGGCGAGGTGAGCCCGATCAGGCGCGGGCCGCGGCCGTGCAGCTCGAACGCGGCGGCGTACGCCGTCTTGCTCGACGCGGACGACAGCACCAGCGCCGTCGCTCCGTAGCCGTCCTCGTCGACGACCTGGTCGGCGAGCATGAACGAGGTGAAGAACAGCGGCCGGAACAGGATCAGCAGATCCTCCTGCTCCGCCCGGTAGGCGGGGTCGCCGTCGGTCGACCGGTAGGAGTTGTACGGCGAGGGCAGGCCGGCCCGGTGCGGGCTGGCGTCCCGGAACCCGGACGCGTCCACCCGGTCCGGGCGTACCACGAGGTGACCGGCGGGCGGCAGGTAGCCGTAGACCCGTTGCCCCGGCTCGACGCCGGCCACTGTGGACGTGACGACCTCGGCGAAGCCCCACAGTGGCGGGAGCCCCCACCCACCGTCGAGCCCACGCGGCTGCGGCGGGAAGAACTCCCAGTAGCGCATCGCATCGCCGAGCACCGCGTAGGTGACATTGTTGGCGGTCAGGCCGACGCGGTCCACGCGCAGCAGCGCCTCCCCGTCGGCGAGGCCGGGCACGGCGCCGTCGACGAGTGTGGTGCGAGCGAGGTCGTCACGGGCCACAGCGAACGTCCACGAGTCAGCCATGGCCTGACGCTAGGCAGGCGCGAAACTCCAGACAAGTGCACTGGGAGTGCAAAATCCCACTCGGCAGCACCGTTGCGCGCCGGCGGTTCAGAGGTAACCGACACCCGTCAGCTCCGCCGCCGCAGCCCAGAGCCGCTTCCCGACGGCCGGGTCGGCGGCCTGCCGGCTCAGCCGCGCCTCGGTCACCGGACCCCAGGTCTCGAAGAACCGGGACGGGCCGAAGAACTGGCCGCCGCGTACCTCCGGGTCGGTCGCGGCCCGCAACTGCGGCAGGACGCCCCCCTCGACCGGCTGGGTGGCGAGCAGGCCGAGCCGCCCGATCACCCGCCCCAGCCGGCCCCGGTGTGCCCAGGCACGCGGCGTGAGGTTGCTGCGGGTGAGACCGGGATGCGCCAGCGCGCTGACGACCGGCGACCCGGCCGCGCGCAGGCGGCGGTCCAGCTCGACGCCGAAGACGGTGGTGGCGAGCTTCGAGCGGCCGTACGCGGCAGAGGCCCGGTAGTCGCGCTCGGACATCAGGTCGCCGAAGTCGAGGCGCGCGTTGCGGTGGGTGAGGGAGCTGAGGCTCACCACCCGCGCCGCCCGCGCCCCGGCCAGGGCGTCCAGCAGCAGGCCGGTCAGCGCATAAGGCCCCAGCGTGTTGGTGGCGAACTGGAGTTCGAAGCCGTCGGCGGAGGTACGGCGCGGGCCGAGCAGCACCACACCGGCATTGTTGACCAGCAGGTCGATCGTCGGGTGGTCGGCGGTCAGCTTCGCGGCGAACGCGCGTACCGAATCGAGGCTCGCCAGGTCCAGCTCGCGTACCTCGGTGTCGCCGCCGATGCGGCGGGCGGCCTGCCGGCCGGCGGCGGTGTTCCGCACGGCCAGCACGACGTGGGCGCCGTGGCGGGCCAGCTCGGTGGCGGTGGCCAGGCCGAGGCCGGAGTTCGCGCCGGTCACGACGGCCACTCGGCCGCGCTGGTCGGGGATGCGGTCGGCGGTCCATCCGGTCATCTGCTGCTCCTCGGGTGCGGGGTTGGCGTCGAGCGATGACGCTAGGAGCGGTCCGGGGTGTCTCGGTCGTTCGCGGTTGCCTAGGTCCGTGGGACCTACCCTGGGCGCGCGGCGTCACGGCAGACTGGCGGCATGAGCAGCCCGCATCCGTACGCACGCGAGCTGGGCGCCTTCCTCCGCGCCCGGCGCGGCCGGCTGCGCCCCCGCGACGTTGGCCTGGAGCCGGGCGGCCGGCGCAGGGTGACCGGCCTGCGGCGGGAGGAACTGGCCCTGCTGGCCGGGCTGAGCACCGACTACTACCAGCGGATGGAGCAGGGCCGGGAGGTACGCCCCTCCGACGACGTCCTGGACGCGCTCGCGGGCGCCCTCGGCCTGGACGACACCGAACGCCGGCACCTGTTCACGCTGGCCCGGGCCGCCCGGCGGCCGGTGCCCGCCCGCGTCGAGCGCGGTCCGGAGCGGGTGCCGGACAGCACCCGGCGGCTGCTGCGGGTGATGGACACCCCGGCGGTGGTCCTCGGCCGGCACCTGGACCTGCTCGACTGGAACCCGATGGCGCAGGCGCTGCTGGGTGACCCGGCGGACCAGCCGCCCGGCCGGCTCAACATGCTCCTGCTGCTGTTCGACGACGCGCTGACCGGGGGACGGAGCTGCCCGGACTGGGAGCGGCAGGCGCTGGACTACATCGGGATGCTGCGTGCCGCCGTCGCCGACGACCCGACCCATCCCCGCGCGACCGCGATCGTCGGCGAGCTGAGCATCCGCAGCGCGGATTTCCGGCGGCTGTGGGCACGGCACGACGTGCGCGCCTCGGTCAGCGGCACCAAGACGTTCCGGGTGCCCGGGCTGGGGGACATCGTCCTGGACTGGGACACCTATCCGCTGCCGGGCAGTCCCGGCCCGGTCGTGCTCGTCTTCACCGCCGAGCCGGGCAGCCCGGACGCCGACCGGCTACGGCTCCTGGCGTCGTGGCGCGCGACCGGCCCGGCGTCCGCTTGATCAGGCGGACACCGGTCACCGTCCCCGGTTGAGGCCGACGATCGCGCCGTTGAGGGCGGTGGCGAAGAGGGTCCAGGCGACGTACGGGGCGAGTGCCGCCCCGGCGGGACGGTCGGTGCGCGCCGCGCGGCCCAGCAGCACGAGGTTGGACACGTTGAGCGCGGCGATCTCGGCCAGCGCGGCTCCGGGCCTGCGGGCGCCGAAGAACAGGGCGCTCCAGCCGGCGTTGAGCGCCAGGTTGAGCGCGTAGCCGCGCGCGAAGGCGGCGCGCTCGGGCCCCTCGGAGCGGTCCAGCGCGCGGGCGCCGGCCACCGCGATCAGCCCGTACAGCGGGGTCCAGACCAGGGGGAACGCGGTGGACGGCGGCTGCCAGGCGGGCTTGCGCAGGCGGCGGTACCAGCGCGACGAGGTGCCGGTGGAGGTGGCGGCGGCGCCCGCTGCGGCGGTCGCAGCGACTGCTGCCGCGGTCTTGACCAGGGTCGGTACTCGCATACCAGGTCAGCTACCCGGCCAGCGGCGGATAAACCCGCACCACCGGAAGATCCACTTCCGGACACCCCCGGCGCACAGATCCTTCATCGAAGGATGCCGAACTCGTAGACAATTTTCATGCCCTTCGATAGCCTCGCCATTCAGTGATGCTTGTCGATAGGAGGCTCCATGCGACGGCTCGTGCTCTCCTTCACGCTGGCGACGATCGGTGCCTGGGCCGTGGTGCCGGCACCGGCCTCGGCCGCACCCCGCCCGGCACCGGCGCCCGTCACCGACGCGGTGACCGCGAAACTCCTCGGCCAGGCCGATGCCGCGACCCGGACCGCCGGGCCGCAGCGGACCCGGGTCACGGTCACCCGCGCCGACGGCCGGTGGGCCTTCGGCACCGCGGTACTGCTGGCCGACCGGTCCGAGGACGCGCACCCCACCGGATCGGTCTTCCTCGCCCGGTCCGACACCAAGGGCTGGACCGTCGCCTTCGACGGCGAGGCGTCGTTCGGTGACCTGGCCGCCGCGTCACCGCTGGTGAGCGAGAACGAGAAGGCCGTGTTCCGCACGCCGGTCGCGCCACTGGCCGCGGGCGGCGACTTCCGCACCGGCATGGCACTGCCGTTCGCGGTCGGGCAGACGTGGACGCTGACCTCCGGGCCGCACGGCTGGGGCGGGGCCGCCGCGCCGTGGAGTTCGGTCGACCTCGCCGGTGGTGACCAGGTGGTTCGCGCCGCGCGGGCCGGAACCGCGTACACGATGTGCACCGGGTGGATCCGGGTCATCCACGACCGGGGCTACTCGACCGACTACTACCACCTGTGGAGCAGCATCTCCGTCAACGGCGCCGCCGTCGCGCAGGGCGCGTACCTCGGCTACACCGGCACCGACGTCACCTGCGGCGGCTCCGCCACCGGCCGGCACGTGCACTTCGGGCTGCGGCAGAACTCGGCGTACGTGCCGATCGCCGGGCACGGCATCGGCAAGTGGGACTTCGTCAGCGGCGCGGCCGCGTACCAGGGCGGCGCCCGGCACGGGTCCGCCTACGTCGGCGGCGGTGGCGGCGTCTACAACTACGGCGCGCTCGGCTTCAACCAGGGAGTCGTCGACGCCAACGGCGGTGGCACGCTGACCCGGCGCTCCGGCCCCGGCACGGGATACGGCGCGGTCGGGTCGATAGCCGACGGCGCCACCGTCACCGTCTCCTGCTCCGCCAACGGCACCTCGCACACCGGCCGGTACGGCACCACGGCGCTGTGGGACCGGCTCAGCGACGGCAGCTGGGTGTCCGACGCCTACCTCTCCACCGGGGTCAACGGGCCGATCAACGGCTGGTGCTGACCACGCCGCGAGACACGTGCCGGCGCCGGACACGGCGTCGGCACGCGCGGCGTATGACGCAGACGGGATGCCCACATCCATTGCCGTTCATCGATGCCTGCCCATAGGCTCCCTGCCATCGCGAGTGCGGCCCGGCGGGGCGGCACAGCGTCGATGTCTGGAGGGAACCATGGTCCGTTGGCGCAGATTCCTCGGCCGGATGGCGGCCGTTCTGGCAGTGGTCACCGCGGGAGCGGTCACCGCGGTGGCGCCCGCCGCAGCGGCACCGGCCGGGGACATGACGCCGTACGTCGTCGGCGGCACCCGGGCCGCGCAGGGCGAGTTCCCCTTCATGGTCCGGCTCTCGATGGGCTGCGGCGGAGCGCTCTACAGCCCGCGACTGGTCCTGACCGCCGCGCACTGCGTCGGCCGTACCGGCGCCAACACCAGCATCACCGCGACGCTGGGCGTGGTGGACCTCCAGTCCTCCAGCCGGATCCAGGTCCGCTCCAACTACGTCTACCGGGCCCCCGGCTACAACGGCAACGGTGACGACTGGGCGCTGATCCGGCTCGCCACCCCGGTCACCTCGCTCGCCACGCTCAACATCGCCACCAGCACCGCGTACGACAACGGCACGTTCACGGTGGCGGGCTGGGGCGCCGCGCGGGAGGGCGGCGCGCAGCAGCGCTACCTGCTCAAGGCCACGGTGCCGTTCGTCGACGACACCACCTGCAACCGCTACTACGGCGGCGACGTGATCCCCAGCGAGGAGATCTGCGCCGGTTACGCCAGCGGCGGTGTCGACACCTGCCAGGGTGACTCGGGTGGCCCGATGTTCCGCCGGGACGCCGCCGGCGCCTGGATCCAGGTGGGCATCGTGAGCTGGGGCAACGGTTGCGCCCGCCCCAACTACCCCGGCGTCTACACCCAGGTCAGCACGTTCGCCTCGGCGATCCGGTCCGCCGCCACGAGCCTCGGCGGCTGACAACGCACGGCGCGGTGGCCCGGTCGCGGCGAAGCGGCCGGGCCACCGCCACGTCCGCGCGGATCCGCCGCCCGCTCACGACGGTGACGGTGACTGCTAACTTCCGGACGCATGGACGACTCCCCTCGCTGGTACCGCCCGGCCCCCGACGTGCTGCTCACGGTCGGCAGCGCCACCGCGCTGCTCGGCTACCTGGTCCCGTGGTTCCGCGCCAGCCGCCTCCACCAGTGGTCGTACTCGGGCTGGGCCTACCTGGAGACCGAGGGCGGCTGGACCTGGCTGGTCGTGGTGTCCCTGGTGATCGCCGTCCTCGCCGGCCTCTGGGCCGGGCGGAGCGTGGCGTGCGCCAAGCTCGCGGTCGGCGCGGCGGTGGCCGGGATGTTCCTCGCCGGTGCGGTGGTCGCGGTGAGCCTGGGCGGGCTGCCGGAGCGCGACAGCATCAACTGGGTCGGTGAGCTGCCGTTCGAGATGGGGATGCCGCTCATGGCGGTCGGATTCGGGGCGGTCGTCGCCGGGGCGCTGGGCACCGTACGCCGCCCGGCCGAGGAGTGACGCGGGGTCACGCCGCCGGCAGGTCCACCACCCGGGTGGCCCAGCGGGCCATCAGCGCCGGATCGTGGGTGATGACCAGGACCCCGGCGGAGTGCCGGCGCTGGTAGTCGGTGACGACGGCGGCGACGTGCGCCTGGGTGGAGGCGTCGAGCATCGCGGTGGCCTCGTCGCAGAGCAGGTAGTCCGGCCGGTGGACCAGGGCGCGCGCCAGGCAGGCGCGTTGCAGTTGCCCGTCGCTCACCGCGTGCGGGCGGCGGCTCAGCAGGTCGGGGGTCAGGCCGGCCAGGTCGGCCAGTTCCGCCGTACGGGCCGCCGCCTGCTCGCGCGGTGTGCCGGTGGCGCGCAGCGGCTCGGCGATGATGTCGGCGAGGCTGAGCCGCGGGTCGGTGGCGGCGCGCGGGCTCTGGAACAGGATCGCGACGCGGGTGCGCAGTTCCGCCGGCAGGCGGTGGCGGACGCCGCCGAGCGGTCGCCCGTCGATCGTGACGTGACCGCTGTCCGGGGCGTGCAGCAGGGCGAGGACGCGGGCGAGCGTGGACTTGCCACTGCCCGAGGGGCCGCGCAGCCCGACCGTCTCGCCGGGGGCGACGTGCAGGTCGACCCGGTCGAGGACGCGCTGCCCGCCGTACGCGACGGAGACCTGGTGCGCGGCGAGCCCGCCGGCCGCCGCGTCACCCGGGGCGGCGGCGTCGGTGGCGCCGGGAACCGTGATCGTCATGCCGGTACCTCCTCGCGCAGCGGGTGGTGACAGGCGACCCGGCCCGTGCCGTCGGCGGCGAGTCGGGGCAGCCTGTCGCAGGTGTCGGTGGCGCGGGCGCAGCGCGGGGCGAAGGCGCAGCCGCCGGGCAGGTCGGTGAGCGTGGGCGGGTGCCCCGGCACCGGCACGAAGGCGCGGTCGGGCAGGGCGTCGAGCAGACCGGCGGTGTAGGGGTGGGCCGGGCCGTCGAACAGCGCCTCGGTGGGGCGGTGCTCGACGATCCGGCTGGCGTACATCACGGCGACGGTGTCCGCGACACGGCGCGCGGCGGCCAGGTCGTGCGTGATGAGCAGGACGGCGGCGCCGGTGTCGCAGCGGCGGCGCAGCAGGTCCAGCGTGTGGTCGACGAGCGGCCGGTCGAGGCCGGTGGTGGGTTCGTCGGCGAGCAGCACCGGCGGGTCGGGCGCGAGCGCGAGCGCGGTGGCGAGCCGCTGGGCCATGCCGCCGGACAGCTCGTGCGGGTACCGGTTCAGGTCGGCCGGGTCGAGGCCGACGTCGGCGGCGATCCGATCGGCGGCGGCGGGCGCGTCGCGGCGGCTGTGCCCGTGGGCGCGCAGCGTCTCCTCCAGCAGCTTCCGCCCGGTACGCACCGGCGTGAGCGCGGTGGCGGGGCTCTGCGGGACGAGGCCGACGCCCCGGCCGCGTACGTGCCGGGCGAGGTGCCGCTCCCCCGCGCCGATCAGGTCGGCCTCGGCGCGGCCCGGCGCGCGCAGGCGGGCCTGCCCGGTGACGGCGGCGTTGCGCGGCAGCAGGCCGAGCAGGGCGTGCGCGAGGACCGACTTGCCGCACCCGGACTCGCCCACCACCGCCAGCAGCTCGCCGGGCCGCAGCGTGAGGCTCAGGTCGGTCACGGCGTGCACGACCGCGTCGCGCAGCCGGAAGCGGACGGTCAGCCCGTCGACGGTCAGCAGCGGCAGGGCGGTCACAGGTGCAGCTCCGCTCGTACACGCGGGTCGAGGCGGTCGCGCCACCGGCCGGTGAGCACGGCCAGCGCCAGCGTGGCCGCCACGAGCAGGAGACCGGGGACGATGCTGGCCCACCAGGCGCCGGTGAGCAGCGACCGCTGACCGTCGCTGATCATGTTGCCGATCGAGGCGAGGTGCGGGGGCAGGCCCAGGCCGAGGAACGACAGCGCGGTCT
Source organism: Micromonospora sp. CPM1 (assembly GCF_023896895.1). Lineage (NCBI taxonomy): Bacteria > Bacillati > Actinomycetota > Actinomycetes > Micromonosporales > Micromonosporaceae > Micromonospora > Micromonospora sp. CPM1. Next base: position 200,664 of record NZ_JAMHIU010000010.1, on the reverse strand, counting down.
CGTGCCAGACGGCGTGCGGCACCATGAGCGTGGTCGCCAGCGCCAGGCGCGGCAGCACGTGCGGCAGCAGGTGCCGGGTGAGCACCCGGACGCGCCCGGCACCGCCGGAGATCGCGGCGTCCACGAACGGCCGGTTGCGCAGGCTGAGCAGCTCGGAGCGGACGATCCGGGCGGTGGACAGCCAGTGCGTCAGCGCGATGGACGCGATCACCGCGCCGAGGCTGGGCCGCAGCATCGCCACGATGAAGATGCCCAGCAGCAGGTGCGGCAGCGCGGCGACGGTGTCCACGACGCGCATGAGCGCCCGGTCGACCCAGCCGCCGACGCTGCCGGCGACGGCGCCGACCAGACCGCCGATGACCGCCGCGACGAGCGCGGCGACCGCGCCGACGAGCAGCGAGACGCGCAGGCCGTAGAGGCTGCGCAGAGCCACGTCGCGGCCGAGGTCGTCGGTGCCGGCCAGGTGCTCCGGCGAGGGCGCGAGCCGGGTACGGGAGAGGTCGACGGCGCTTTGGTCCAGCGGCCACAGGACCGGGGCGAGCAGCGCGGCGGCGACGACACCGGCGAGCACGACGACGGCGACTGTCGTGCCCACGCTGCCGGGGCGGCGCAGGCGCCGGACGCGCGCGGGGAGGGCGAGGTCAGTCATCGAGGCGTACCCGGGGGTCGGCGGCGGCGTAGGCGAGGTCGGTGAGCAGGTTCGCGGTCAGCACCACGACGGTGGTGACCAGCGTCGTGGCCGCGAGCAGCGGGAAGTCGGCGCCCAGCGCGGCCTCGACGGTGACCGCGCCGAGCCCGGGCAGGGAGAACACGGTCTCCACCAGGACCGCGCCGCCGACGAGTTCGGGCAGGTGCGTGCCGACCAGCGTGAGGAACGGCAGCAGCGCGGTACGCAGCGCGTGTCCGAACAGGACGACCCGGCCGGGGAGCCCTCGGGCGCGGGCCGCCAGCACGTGGTCGTCGCGCAGGCTCTCGGCGACCGCGTCGCGGACGAACAGCACGAACCACGGCGCCTGGGAGATCGCCAGCACTGTCACCGGAAGCACCAGGTGGCGGGCCACGTCGGCCGGGTCGGTGCCGGTGGCGGTGATGTCGGTGAGCCCACCGGCGGGCAGCCAGCCGAGGCTGAGGGCGAACACGGCGATCGCCGCGAGGCCGATCCAGAACACCGGCATGGACTGCACGGCGTACGCGACGGCGCGCAGAGCCCGGTCGAACCAGCCACCACGCCGGTACGCGGCCAGCGTGCCCAGCAGCACGCTCGCCACCAGCACCAGGGCGAGCGCGGTGCCGACGAGCAGCAGCGTCCACCCGGCCCGGGCGGCGAGCACCGAGGTGACCGGCTCGTGCCGGCTCGTCGACCAGCCCAGGTCGCCGCGCAGCAGGTTGCCGATCCAGCGGGCGTACTGCACCGGCAGCGGGTCGTCGACGCCCCAGTTGGCGCGGATCTGCGCGAGGTTCTCCTCGCTCGTGGTGAACGCCGCCGCGCCCGCGTACTGCTGGGCCGGGTCGATCGGGGAGGCGGCGCCGAGGGCGAACATGCCCATGCTGGTCGCGGCCAGCACCGGTACGGCGACCAGCAGCCGCCGCCGGACCACGGCACCCGCCCCGGCCAGTCGTCGGCGGCCGGTCACGGGCGCCGTCACGACGTCTTCGTCCACGTGTGCACGTTCCACCAGATGCTGTTGGCGACGTCGTGCTCGTGCGGCTCGACCCGCGGCGTCACCCCGGTCACGGCGTCCTTCAGCACGTAGGTGTGCTGGAGGTAGGTGAGGAACACCCACGGCACGTCGGCGGCGAGCCGCTTCTGGAACGTGGCGTACGCGGCCTTGCGGGCGGCCGGGTCGGCGTTGTCCCGGCCGGCCTGCAACGCGGCGTCGGTGACCGCCGAGCGGTACGAGCCGGGGTTGAAGAAGCCCTGCCCGGCGAAGGCCGAGTTGAACAGCTTGTAGGAGACGAAGTCCGGGTCGTACGGCGTGCCGTAGCCCATCATCAGGGCGTCGCGGCCCATCCGCGGGGTGATCGCGTCCCAGGTCAGGCCCTCCGGTGTGACCCTGATGCCGACCTTCTTCGCGTCGGCGACGACGGCCAGGGCCAGTTCCTTGCGCAGGCTGTCGGTGGCCGGGTACAGGAGTGCGAACGCGGCCGGCCGCCCGTCCTTGACCCGGATGCCGTCGGGGCCCGGCTTCCACCCGGCGGCGTCCAGCGCGGCGGTCGCCGCGGCGGTGTCGGCGCCGGGCTTGCCCGCGATCGAGGGCTCGGCGTATTCCGACGTCGGCGGCACCGGCCCGAACGCGGGCTCGCCCGCACCGCCGAGCACACCCGTGACCATGGCCTGTCGGTCCACGGCGAGGTTCAGCGCCCGCCGGATCGCGAGGTCGCCGGTGACCGGGTTGCCCATCGGCAGCATGACGCCCCGGTAGTCGGCGGTCGGCACCTTGTGCACCCGGTAGCCGTTACGGCTCTCGAACCCGGACGCGAGCTTCGGTGCCAGCTCCGCCGCGTCGAACTCGCCGGCCCGCATCCGCTGGGCCCGGACGTTGTCGTCGGCGACGAACGCCACCACGACGCCGGAGTTCGCCGGCTTGCCGCCCCAGTACGTCTCGTTCGCCGCGAGCACGAGCCGGTCACCGGGTGTCCAGGAGGTGAACCGGTACGGGCCGGTGCCGACCGGCTTGCGGTTGAAGCCGGCCTTGTTGACGTCCTGCCCGGCGAACGCCTTCGCCGGGACGATCCCCAGCGCCAGCCGTTGCAGGAACGGCGCGTACGCGTACTCGAGGGCGAACACCACAGTCGCCGGGTCGGGCGCGGTGACGGAGGCGAGCATGTCCAGATCGGAGCGCAGCGTGGAGTCGACGGCCGGATCGAGCACCGCCTGGTAGGTGAACACCACGTCCTGCGCGGTCAGCGGGCTGCCGTCGTGGAACAGCACGCCCTCGCGCAGCTTCGCGGTGACCGTCTTCCCGTCCGCCGAGACGGTGGGCAGTTCGCGGGCCAGGGCGGGCACGAGTTCGTTGCGGGCGTCCCGGGCGACCAGCCCGTCGAAGATCAGCGACGCGCCGTCGACGCCGTAGTTGAGCACCGGGTTGAGCGTGTCCGGCTCGCCCGCGGTGGCGACCACCAGCGTGCCGGCGCTGCCCGTCCCGCCGGTCGAGGCCGTCGGCGACGAGCAGCCGGTGACGGCGAGCAGGGCGGCGGCGAGCGCCGCGGCCACGCGTACGGGCTTGGGCTTGATTGCCACCGGCAACCCCTCGAACTCGTCCTCTATAGCGGGCGGGCGCTCCGGCGAAGATCAGATCACCGTGTGCCCGAGCGCCCGCCCACTTCTGCCACTATTCGGTAGTTGCCAAGCATATGCAATAGGGGGCCATCGACGGCGGACGGCCCTCTGGGCTCGGGCGTCCGCTCGTGAGGCGGCCACCCGGCGCGCTGAATATGCTCAGAGCGTGGAGGACAGCGAGCAGGCGGTGCTGGCGGGGATGTTGCAGTCCGCCGAGGACGCCGCCCCGGTGGAGGCGGTCGAGGCCGTCACCGGCGTCATCGCCACGGCGCTGAACGCGCTCGGCGTCTCGCTGCTGATCGCCGACCTCAGCGGCCGTGCGCTGGTCCGGCTGACCCACCAGCCCGCCGGCGGCGGTCCCGGCCGGCGCCACGGCGAGGAGGACGCCGAGGTCCTCCCCTTCGACGGCGGGCACTACGAACAGGCGCTACGCCAGCAGACTCCCCGGGTCGTCCCCGGCGACGGCGAGTGGACGGTGCTGGCACCGGTCACCGACCGCGGTGAAACGATCGGCCTGCTGGAGATCGACCTGCCCGACGAGCCGGACGACGACGCGGTGAACTGGGTCGCCCGTACCGCGCACGCGCTGGCGTTCGTGGTCATCGCCAACCGCAGGCACACCGACCTGTTCGAGTGGGGACAGCGGACCACGCCGTTCACCCTCTCCGCCGAGATCCAGCGCCGCCTGCTGCCCGCCTCGTTCACCTGCGAGGCCGGCGCCTTCGCCCTCTCCGGCTGGCTGGAACCCGCCGCCAGCGTCGGCGGCGACACGTTCGACTACAGCCTCGCCCGGGACCTGCTGCACCTCAGCGTCACCGACGCGATGGGCCACGGCGTGGCGAGCGCGCTCACCGCCACCCTCGGCGTGGGCAGCCTGCGCAACACCCGCCGGCGCGGCGCCGGCCTGGTCGCCCAGGCCGAGGAGGCCAACCGGGCCGTCGCGGAGCACGGCAACGTGCGCGGCGCGTACGTCACCGCCGTGCTGGGCCGCATCGACCTCACCACCGGGCGCTGCGAGCTGCTGAACGCGGGGCACGTCCCACCGCTGCTGGTCCGGGACGGCCGGGTCGTACCGGTGGAACTACCGGGCAACTTCCCGCTGGGCATGTTCCCCGACGAGAGCTACCGCAGCGCGGAGCTGCCACTGCGGCCCGGCGACCGGCTGGTGGTGGTCACCGACGGCATGCGCGAACGCAACGCGGCCGACCTCGACCTGCCCGCCGCCCTGCCCCGTTTCGCCGACCTGCACCCCCGCGAGGCGGTCCGGGCGTTGTCCGACGCGGTGCTGGAGATCGCCGGGCCGGCTCTGGCCGACGACGCCACCCTGCTCGTCGTCGACTGGTACGGCGACCACGGGCCACGGCGCAGCACCGCCGGCGCCGACCTCACCCGCACCAGCTATCGCCCCGGCGAGGAGCGCTCACGGCACCAGCGGTGACGCGTCCTCCGCCTCCGGCACGGTGTCGAACAGCGGGATCACGCGGTCCACCGAGGTGATCGAGAAGACTCTGCGCACGGACGGGCGGACCCCGGCCAGACCCAGCCAGCCGTCGCGCTCGCGCAGGCTCTTGTAGCCGACCACGAGCGCGCCCAAGCCACTGGAATCCATGAACCCGACGCCGGTCAGGTCGACGACGACCCGGGCACCGCCCTCCGTGAGCTCGTGCAGCCGGTCGCGCAACTGCGGAGTGGTGCTCATGTCCAGGTCGCCGACGACTTCGATCACCGTGCCGACACGCCCCTGCCTGCTCGTCGCCGAGAACTCCACCACTCCCCCTCAACCGCGTACCTCGCTACCCGACACCGTGCCAGAAACCGACCCCTACCGCCTCCCGTGGGGCGTACGTCGGCTCAGCGGTCTTCCCGGGAAGTGGTGGACGACACCTCGGTGCCGTTCCGCCGCACCGGAGCGGGAATCCGCACCCCGGCGGCGGCCCGGCGGCGCTCGGCGAGGCGTACCGCCGGACGCATGGCCAGGCCCGCGACCACGAACAGCCCGCCGAGCACCAGCCAGCCCGGCGTGCCCCAGCCGAGCAGCAGCGAGGTCAGCAGCACCGGGCCGAGCATCCGGGCGAGCTGCGGCGCCATGCCGAAGAAGCCCTGGTACTGCCCCTGCCGGTCGGGGCGGGCCAGGGTGAAGCCGACCTCCCAGCCGCTGGCCGCCTGCACCATCTCGCCGAACACCTGCACCAGGGCCGCGGCGAGCAGCACCGCCGAGGCCACCCACGCGCCGCCGACCATCCCGGACACCGCGTACGCGCCGCAGGCGACCAGCAGCACCCAGCCGGCGTGCCCGCTGGCCCGGGCCGCCGTGCCCGGATCGGTCACCCGGCGGGCCACCCGGACCTGCCACAGCACCACGCACAGCATGTTGACGGTGAGCACGATCGCGCCCATCGGCGCCGGGGCGTCGGTCCGTTCCGCGATCCACAGTGGCAGCGCCAGGCTGAGCAGCGGCATGTTCAGGCACATCACCGCGTTCAGCAGCGTGATCAGCGCGTACGGGCGGTCGCGCAGCACGGCCAGCCGTCCCGGCTCGGGTCCGGCCGGCACCGGCGCCACCGCCTCGGGCAGCCGGCGTATCAGCAGGGCGGCGGCCAGGAAGCTCGCCGCGTCCAGCGCGAAGGCCGACAGGTACGCCGGGCGGCTGTCCGCCCAGAGCACGAGCGCGCCCAGCCCGGCCCCGGCGGCCAGGCCGGCGTTCGAGACCGACTGCAACCGCGCGCGTACCGCGGTGCGCCACGCGGGCTCGATCAGCCCGACCAGCAGCGCCTGCCGGCTGGCGGTGAGCCCGGCCTGACAGGCGGCGTAGCAACAGGCGAGCAGCACGAACAGCGGGAAGGAGCGGATCACGAGGAAGCCGCCGAGCGCGGCGGCCGTGGCGACCGCGAAGACGCCCGTCATCCGCCGTGCGCCGTAGCGGTCGGCCAACTGGCCGGCGGGCACCCCGGCGAGGATGCCCGTCGACCAGCCCACGGTGAGGGCGATCCCGACCTGCGCCGGGGACAGCCCGACCACCCGGATGAAGAACAGCGCCGAGCAGGCGTAGAACGCGCCGTCGCCCACCGAGTTCGCGAGCTGGGCCAGGGCCAGCACCCGGACCCGGCGGCCGGTGTCGACATCGGTCATTGCTCGTCCCCCGTTCGCCGTGCTCCCTCCTCCATCCAAGCCCCGCGGATTGGCTCGCAGAAGCGCCGATTCCCGGCGATCCGATTGGGCCAATGTAGGGTCGGCGCCGTGGACATACACGTCAGCCTGGCCGGGCCCGGCGACCGCGCCACCCGGATCCACAGGCAGTTGCTGGAGGCGATCCTGGACGGCCGGCTGCGGCCCGGCGAACGGCTGCCACCGACCCGCGAACTGGCTCGGCGGCTCGACGTCTCCCGCAACACTGTCGCGGTCGCCTACGAGCGGCTGACCGCCGAGGGCCTGCTGACCGCCCGGGTCGGCGCGGGGACGTTCGTCGCCGACGAGCCGGTCGCCCGCGCCCGGCCCCGTCCGGCGCCGGCCGGTGGGGTACGCCCCCGCGCGTTCTGGGCGTCCGCCGCACCGGCACCCACCGCCACGCCCCGGCCGGGCCACGACTTCCGGGCCGGCACCCCGGACACCGGGTTGTTCCCGCTGGCCACCTGGCGTCGGCTGGTCGCCGGTGAGCTGCGCACCGCGACGATCCGGGGCGGGTACGCCGACCCGGCCGGGCACCCGGGCCTGCGTGCCGCCGTCGCCCGGTACGTGGGGCTGGCCCGCGCGGTACGGGCCGGGCCGGAGGGCGTCGTCGTCACCCAGGGCGCGCAGCAGGCGCTGGACCTGATCGCCCGGGTCGTGCTCGAACCGGGCGACCGGGTGGCCGTCGAGGATCCCGGCTATCCCCCTGCCCGGCGGCTGTTCGCCGGCCACGGCGCGCGGGTCGTGCCGGTGCCCGTCGACGACGAGGGGATCGACGTACGCGCGCTGCCCGGGGACGCGCGGCTGGTCTACGTCACCCCGTCCCACCAGTTCCCGCTGGGCGTCCGGATGTCGCCGGCCCGCCGGGCGGCGCTGCTGGACTGGGCGGCGGCACGGGACGCGGTGGTCGTCGAGGACGACTACGACACCGAGTTCCGCTTCTCGGCGCGCCCGCTGGACCCGTTGCAGACGCTGGACCGGGCCGGGAAGGTGGTCTACGTCGGCACGTTCTCCAAGACCCTGCTGCCCATGCTGCGCCTCGGGTTTTTGGTCGCCCCGGCGTCGCTGCGCCCCGCGCTGCTGGCCGCCCGGCAGCTCACCGACTGGCACGGCGACCACACCACGCAGGCCGCGCTGGCCCGGTTCATCGACTCCGGCGAGCTGCCCCGGCACATCCGCAAGGCGACCCGGGTCTACGCCCAGCGGCGCGAGCTGATCGACGCCGCGCTGCGCTCCGACCTCGCCGACTGGCTCGACCCGGTGCCGTCCACGGCAGGCCTGCACCTGTGTGCGCGGCTGCGCCCGGAGGCCGGCGTCGACCTGCCGGCGGTCGTCGCGCGGGCGGCCGAGGCCGGCGTCACGGTACGCGAGATCGCCGGCTACCACGCGGGCCCGCCCGGCCCGGCCGGCCTGGTGCTCGGCTACGGCGCCGTCGCCACCGCCGACGTACCGGAGGGGCTCCGGTTGCTCGCCCGCAGCTTCCGCGGCTGACCGCGCCACGAATTCACTCCGCCCGCCGAGCAACCCCGGGAGCCACACCTGGCGTGACTATCCCGTATCCGATCGGAGGTCCGAATGAGTGATCGCGACACGGCGTTCGCGGAGTACTTCTCCGCGAGGCACCACGCCATGCGCGCCACCGCGTATCTGCTCTGCGGTGACTGGCACCGCGCGGAGGATCTGGTCCAGACCGGGTTCACCAAGCTGTACCTGGTCTGGAATCGGGTCGCCCGGCACGAGGCGCTCGACTCCTACCTGCGCCAGATCATCGTCCGGTCCTTCCTCGACGAACGGCGGCGGGGCTGGTGGCGGCGGGAACGGGTGGGCACGCCCGACACCGATCCGCCGGTGCCGGCGAGTCCGCCCGAGGACCGGCTCGTGGTGCTCCAGGCACTCGCCGCCGTACCACCCCGGCAACGGGCCGTCCTGGTCCTGCGCTACTGGGAGGACCTGCCGGTCGACGAGGTGGCGGCGCTGCTGGGCTGCTCGCCGGGAACGGTGAAGAGCCAGTCCGCCCGCGGTCTGGACACGTTGCGCGGCCTCCTGTCACCCATGCACTCACCGAGCGAGAAGGGGCAACGATGAACGGAGACCAGCTGCGCGAGGCGCTTCGCGACGAGATGCTCAGCGTCACCGCGCCACCGCACCTGAACGCCGACGGCATGCTGCGCTCCGCCCGGCGGGCCCGCACCAAGCGCCGAGCCGTCCGGGCCTGCGCCGGATCGGCGACCGCGGTACTCGCGCTCGCGGGCGTCGCGGGTGTCGTGGCGCTCTCCACCCCGGAGGGCGGCGACCGGCGTCCACCGGCCGCGCTGCCCCAGGCCGCCCCGCCGCCGTCGTCGGACGGCAGCGCCGAGCCGATGCCCACCGGGCCCGACGGCCTGCCGCAGGAGGACCGCACCGCGCGGGCGGGCACCCGGTACGACCAGGCCGCACTGCTGCTCGACCGGCTCGTCACAGTGGTGCCCGACGGGTACACCGCCGAGAGGACCGTCTCCACCGAGACCGGGAAGGAGACGCTGGGGACGCACGAGGCGAACTTCAGCGGACGGGCCGACGGCGTCGAGCTGTGGAGCTACATGGCCTCGGTCGACGTGACGAAGGGGACGTGGAGGGGACGCCTGCTCACCGAGGTGCACACACCGGGGAACCTGCTGCCGACCGAACCGTGCGACCTGGCGCGTGAGTTCTGGGGCATGGGGGGCGAGTGCCAGCCGATGACCGTCGGCGAGGCGACTGTGGGTGTGGTGGTCCGGCCCGGCTCGGACGACCGGTTCGACCAGTGGGCCGCCTACCGGCATCCCGACGGCGTGGTCGTCTTCGTCGCGCAGGGCGCGTACGACCGGCAGGCGCCCGCGTCCCCGCTGCCGTTCACCGCGCGCCAACTGGCGGCGCTCGCCGTCGACGAACGGCTGCACCTTCGGTAGCCCCGCCGCGGGCGCGCCTGAACTACCCTCGCCGCCGTGGACACTGTGGAGATCGATGCGCCGGTCGTCGGCGTGACCGTCTACCCGGACCGCGCCCGGGTCACCCGCCGCGGCGGCGTCCGGCTCGCCGCCGGCGACCACCGGGTACGCGTCGCCCCGCTCCCGCTGGGCCTGCGCCGCGACTCGATCCGGGTGGGTGGCCGGGGCGCGGTGACGGTGCTCGGGGTGGACGTGAGCGCGTGGCGGCAGGCCCGCAGCACCGACGCCCAGGTCGTCGAGCTGGAACGGCGGCGCCGCGACCTGGCCGACGAGCTGGCCGAGGCCGGCGACACCGACGCGGTCGAGGAACAGCGCGGCGAGTTCCTCACCCGGCTGGCCGAGCGCGCCGGTGGCACGTACGCCCGGGCACTGGCCGCCGGTGACGCGGCCCCGGCCGACGTCGCGGCCTTCACCGACTCGGTGTCCGGTCAGCTCGCCGAGTCCCGGGCCCGGCGGCGCGGGCTGGCCCGGCGGCGCACCGAGCTGGCCGAGGAACTGGCCGCTGTCGACCGGGAGCTGGACGCGGCGCGCGGCAAGCGGGAGCCGGACCGGCTGGCCGCCGAGGTGTCCGTCTCGGTGGACGCCGACGACACCGAGGTGGAGCTGGAGCTGACGTACCTGGTGGACGGCGCCCGCTGGACGCCCTCCTACGACCTGCGGCTGGTCGAGGACACCATGACCGTCACCTGGTTCGGGCTGGTCAGCCAGGGCACCGGGGAGGACTGGCCGGAGTGCGAACTCCAGCTCTCCACCGCCCGGCCGGCGGCGGCGAGCGGCGTACCCGAATTGTCGCCCTGGTACCTCGACCGGTTCCGGCCGGAGCCGCCGATGGCCGCGTCGGCCGCGTCGTTCGGCGGCATGGTGCCGCCTCCGGCGCCCGGCGCGGCGCCGGCGGGCCGTCCCCGCACGGCGCGGGCCGCGGCACCGGCGGTGCGGGAGAGCGTCGCCGAGGTGGAGCAGGGCGTGACGGCGGCTACCTACCGCCCCGCCCGGCCGGTGGCGGTGCCCGCCGACGGCAGCGCGCACCGGGTCACCATCGCGGTGCTGGAGCTGCCGGCCCGGCTGGACCACGTGAGCGTGCCGGTGCGCGCCGCCGAGGCGCACCTGCGGGCCACGGTCCGCAACACGTCGGACCACACACTGCTGCCCGGCCCGGCGTCGGTCTTCCACGGCGCCGACTTCGTGGCGGCGACGCGGCTGAAGACCTGGGCTCCGGGCGAGGAGACGGAGCTGGCGCTCGGGATCGACGACCGGGTACGGGTGGAGCGGAAGCTGTCCCGGCGCACCGAGAGCAAGGCCACGCTCGGGTCGACACGGCGGCGGGAGGTGGAGTACCGGATCACTGTCGCGAACCACACGCCCCGCCCGGCCACCGTCGAGGTGCGGGACCAGCTGCCGGTGTCCCGGGACGAGTCCGTGGTGGTACGCGAGACCGCGCTGACGCCGCCCCCGGCCGAGCGTACGGAGCTGGGCGAGCTGACCTGGCGGTTGTCGCTGGCGCCGGGTGAGAGCGGCGAGATCGCGCTCGGCTTCCGGGTGGAGCTGGCGAAGGGCGTCGAGCTGACCGGCTGGCGGGAATGACACGACGGGGCCGCTTCCGCGACGTGCGGAAGCGGCCCCGGCGGGTGCCTCAGATGCGGCGGCGGCCGTAGAGGCCGGCGAAGACGGCGACACCGATGGCGGCGAAGCCGACCTGGAGCGCCAGCTCGATCCAGTCGATGCCGGGGGTGTCGTCGACGCCGAACGCGCCGGCCACCAGCGTGCCGATGAACGCGGCGACCACACCGATGAGCAGGGTCAGCCAGATCGGGATGTTCTGCTTGCCCGGTACCACCAGGCGCCCGAGCGCACCGATGACGAGGCCGATGATGAGCGCGGTGAAGAAGCCCGTGATCTCCACGAGAGGCGTCCCTTCCCTCGGATGTGTTGACGCCTCGCTGGTTGCCCCGATCAACCACTCGGCCAAACCCGGGAACCGCTTTCGTCACGGAACTGTCATGACCGTCCCTGATCAGTGATCCGAGGGCTGCCGGCGGCGCGGCGCGCCGGGCGGCTCCTCCCTGTCGATGCGCAGTTCCCGCTCCAGCTCGGCGATCACCATGCGCAGGTCGTCCAGGCGCTGACTGATCGCGATCCGGTCCAACTCGTCCGGTATCCCGTCCCCGTCGGAGTCGTAGTCGGACGCCAGCCCCTCGGTCATCTCCAGCCGCCGCGCCTCCTCCATCGAGTTGACGATGACGGCGATGAGGATGTTCAGCAGGAGGTTCACCGCGATCATCACGAAGCTGACGTAGTAGAGCAGCGTCCACGGCGACACCTCCAGACCCTGTTCCAGCAGGTCCGGCAGTGTCTCCAGGGACAGCAGCACGAACAGCGTGACGAGCGAACGGCCGATGTCGCCGTACTGCTCGGGATAGCGGTCGCCGAAGATCAGCCAGCCCGCCATGCCGTACACGTAGAGCGTGACGGCGGCGAGCGCGAGGAAACCCGCGACGCCGGGCAGGCTGCGCCACAGTGCCGCGACGATGGTCCGCAGGCCGGGCGAGAAGCGGACCAGGCGCAGCACCCGGGCGACCCGGATGAACCGCAGCACCGCGGAGTCGCCGTGCAGGCCCGGGATGAATATGGCGGCGGTGACCAGCAGGTCGAAGACGTTCCAGCCGTGCCGGAAGAAGTCCTGCGGGCGGCGGCCGTACGCGAGCACCCGGATGGTGATCTCCACGACGAAGACCGCCCGGAACATCCACTCCGTCCACCGCAGCACCGGCCCGGCGGCGCCGAGATCCTGGTACGTCTCGATGCCCAGCACGACCCCGTTGGCCATGATGAGCACCACGATGGCCACCTCGAACGGCCGGGACGCGACGATCCGGGCACAGTGGCCGGCCAGCCCGCGCTTTCCGGTGGCGGTCCGGCGCCCGCCGCGCGGTGCCGGAACCGTGTCCCCGATCAGCGTTCCCCTCCGGAGCGCCGGAACCGGACGAAGCGAGCACGACAGGGGGTAGCCACCCGGACACTTTAGTGGATCACCGACGGCGAACTGCTCCGGCCGAGGCGCGCCCGGCCCGGCTCAGAGCCAGCCGCGGCGCTTGAACAGCAGGTAGAGCGCGCTGCAGACGGCGAGCATCAGGGCCACCGCGAACAGGTACCCGTACCGCCAGTCCAGCTCCGGCATGTGGCTGAAGTTCATCCCGTAGACGGTGCCGATCAGGGTGGGCGCGAACAGGATCGCCGCCCACGCGGAGACCCGTTTGATCTCCTCGTTCTGCTCGAAGCTCGCCGCGGTCAGGCTGCGCATCTCCTCGTTCTGTGCCTGCGACACCAGCGTGGCGTTGACGGTGAGGATGTTCTGGAGCAGGTGCCGGAACCCGTCCACCCGCTCCACCACCTGGGTCAGGTGGTCGGCCACGTCGCGCAGCCGGCGGCGCAGTTCCTCGTCCGTGCCGTACCTGCCGAAGCCGTGTGTGAGCGCGTCGACCACCTTCAGCAACGGCCGGGCGGCCCGCTGGAACTGGATCACCTCGCGGCTCAGCTCGTAGATGCGGCGGCTGGCGTTCGGGTCGCCGCCGAACACCTCGGTCTCGATCTCGTCGATGTCGTTCTCCAGCCCGGCGACCACCGGCGCGTAGCCGTCCACCACCCGGTCGAGCACGGCGTAGAGCACGGCTTCCGGGCCGAGCGCGAGCACCTCGGGTTCGGCCTCCAGCCGCCGCCGCACCCCGGCCAGGTCGGGTGTGCCGCCGTGCCGGACCGTGATCACGAAACCGGGGCCGAGGAACAGGTGCAGTTCGGCGAACTCGACCGCGTCCCGCTCGTCCAGGTAGCGGGCGGCGCGCAGCACCACGAACAGGGTGTCGCCGTAGCGTTCCAGCTTGGGGCGCTGGTGGGCGTTGATCGCGTCCTCGACGGCCAGGTCGGGGAGCTGGAACTCGGCGGCGAGCGAGGCGACCTCCTCCCGGCCGGGCCGGCGCAGCCCGATCCAGGCCATCGCGTCGTCGAGCTGTTGCAGGCAGCGGTACGTGTCGGCGAGGCTCATCGGCGACGCCCGGCGTACGCCGCCGACGTAGACGCCGCTGTCGACCAGCCCGTCGGGTCGCTCCGGCTCGGCCGCGCCGGCGTCGATGGCGTGCTCGTCTAGGCGGCGGCCGAACCCCTCCGAGGACCGGTTGTCCGCCATACCCCTCCCCCGCTGCTCGGCCGGCTCGCCGAGTCCCCCGCCGAGGCCCGCGCAAACGTCAGGGGCGGTAGCGGTAGCCCATCCCCGGTTCGGTGATCAGGTGGCGGGGCCGGGCCGGGTCGTCCTCCAGCTTGCGCCGCAACTGGGCCATGTACTGCCGCAGGTAGTTCGTCTCGTGGTGGTACTCCGGCCCCCACACGTCGTGCAGCAACTGGCGCTGGCTGACCAGCTTGCCCGGGTTGCGCAGCAGCTTCTCCAGCATGGCCCACTGGGTGGGGGTGAGCTTGACCTCGACGCCGTCGTCCCGGGTGACGGTCCGGTCGGCCAGGTCGACGGTGTTGCGGCCGATCCGCAGCGCGGGCACGGCGGGCGAGGCGGGGGCGAGGCGCCGGGTCACCGCCCGGATGCGGGCGAGCAGTTCGTCGACCCCGAACGGCTTGGTCACGTAGTCGTCGGCGCCCGCGTCGAGCGCCGCCACCTTGTCCTCGCTGCCGGCCCGGCCGGAGAGCACGATGATCGGCACGGCGGTCCAGCCGCGCAGCCCCCGGATGACCTCGGTGCCGTCCAGGTCGGGCAGGCCGAGGTCGAGCACCACCAGGTCCGGCGGGTGACCGGCGGCGGCCTTGAGCGCGGCGGCGCCGCTGTCGGCCACCTCGACGTCGTAGCCCCGGGCCCGCAGGTTGATCCGCAGCGCGCGCAGGATCTGCGGCTCGTCGTCGACGACCAGGATCCGGGTCATTCCCGCGGCCCCTCCGGCTGGGTGGCGGCCGGCAGCCGCAGCACCATGGTGAGACCGCCACCGGGCGTGGTCTCCGGGGTGATGCTGCCACCCATCGCCTCGGCCAGTCCCCGGGACAGCGCGAGCCCCAGGCCGACACCGGTCTGGTTGTCCCGGTCGCCGAGGCGCTGGAACGGCAGGAAGACATGCTCCCACTGGTCCGCCGGGATGCCCGGCCCGGTGTCGATCACCCGCAGCTCGACCTGCCCGGCGTGCGCGCTGCCGGTGATCGTCGGCGGGTGTCCGGGTGGGCTGTGCCGCAACGCGTTCGCCACGATGTTGACCAGCACCCGCTCCAGCAGGCCCGGGTCGGCCAGCGCCGCCGGCAGGTCGGCCGGGATGTCGGTGGTCACCTCGGCCGCCGCCGCACCAAGTTCGTCAAGAGCCAGGGGTACGGCGTCCTCCAGCCCGATCGCGGTGGCGCTCACGCCCAGCGCCCCGGCCTGCAACCGGCTCATGTCGAGCAGGTTCGCCACCAGCCGGCCCAGCCGGTCCAGCGACTCGTCGGCGGTGGCGAGCAGCTCCTCCCGGTCGTCCGCGTCGAACTCGACGTCGTGACTGCGCAGGCTGCTCACCGCCGCCTTGGCCGACGCCAGCGGCGTACGCAGGTCGTGGCTGACCGCCGCGAGCAGCGCGGTCCGCATCCGGTCGGCGGCGGCGAGCGGACGGGCGGTGGCGGCCTCCTCGGCCAGCCGTTCCTGGCGCAGCGCGACGGCGGCCTGCGCGGCGAACGCCTCGACCACCCGCCGGTCGGCCGCCTCCAGCCGCCGGCCGGCGAGCACCACGCTGAGCCGGTCGTCGACCGGCACCACCGTCTCGCCCGCGCTCGGGCTGCCCGGCGGCCGCTCGCCGACGCTCGCCACCACCCGCCAGGCGTCCGCCTCCCGGGCGCGCGCCGGGCGCCCGCCGGCCTCGTCGGTCAGCTCCAGCACGCTCACCGCGCGCAGTCCGAACGTCTCCCGCAGCCGGTCCAGCAGCGCGGGCAGCGGGCGTTCGCCGCGCAGCACGCTGCCCGCGACGGTGGCCAGGGTCTGCGCGTCGGCGGAGGCCCGCGCCGCCTCCCGGGTACGCCGGGCCGCCACGTCGACCACCCAGCTCACCGCGATGGCGACGCCGACGAACACGCCGAGGGCGAGCAGGTTGTCCGCCTCGGCGATGGTCAGCGTCCGGTACGGCGGGGTGAAGAACCAGTTGAGCAGCAGCGAGCCGCCGAGCGCGGCGACCAGCGCAGGCCACAGCCCGCCGACCAGCGCCACGCCCACCACACCGGCGAGGAACAGCAGGATGTCGTTGGTGAGGGTGAGGTCGGGCAGCGTCCGCAGCACGAGCGTGAGCAGGGGCATGCCGAGCACCGCGAGCGCGTACCCGATCAGCCGTCGCCGCCGGGACAGCGCGGCGGGCACGGCCGTGCCCCGGCGCCCGCGTCCCGCCTGCGGGTGGGTGACCAGGTGCACGTCGATCGGGCCGGACAGCGCGGTGGTGGTCACCCCGACGCCCCGGGCGAACACCTGCGCGAACCGGCCCCGGCGGCTCGCGCCGAGCACGAGCTGGGTGGCGTTGACGCCCCGGGCGAAGTCGAGCAGCGCCGCCGGGATGTCGGTGCCGAGCACCTGGTGGTACGTGCCGCCGAGGCTCTCCACCAGCACCCGCTGCCGGGCGAGCTGGGCCGGGTCGGCACCGGCCAGCCCGTCGCTGCGGGCCACGTGCACGGCGAGCAGGTCGGCGCCCTTGCTGCGGGCGGCGATCCGGGCGGCCCGGCGGATCAGCGTCTCGCCCTCCGGCCCGCCGGTGAGCGCGACGACGACTCGTTCCCGCGCCTCCCAGGTGTCGGAGATGCCCTGCTGGGCACGGTACGCGTCGAGCTGCTCGTCGACCTTGTCGGCCAGCCAGAGCAGCGCCAGTTCGCGCAGCGCGGTGAGGTTGCCGACCCGGAAGTAGTTGCCGAGCGCGGCGTCGATCTTGTCGGGCCGGTAGATGTTGCCGTGCGCCATCCGGCGGCGCAGCGCCTCCGGCGTCATGTCCACCAGCTCGACCTGCTCGGCGGCCCGGACCACCTGGTCCGGCACGGTCTCCCGCTGGGTGGTGCCGGTGATCTGCGCGACCACGTCGTTGAGCGACTCCAGGTGCTGCACGTTGACGGTGGTGAGCACGCTGATCCCGGCGTCGAGCAGCACCTGCACGTCCTGCCAGCGCTTGTCGTGGCGGGAGCCGGGCACGTTGGTGTGGGCCAGCTCGTCCACCACGACCACCTCGGGCCGCCGGGCCAGCACCGCGTCCAGGTCCATCTCGGTGAACTCGACGCCCCGGTAGGTCATCGACCGGCGCGGCACCACCTCCAGATCGCCGATCATCTCGGCGGTGTGCCGGCGGCCGTGCGTCTCGACCAGGCCGACCACCACGTCGGTGCCGCGCTCGGCCCGGCGCTGGGCCTCCTCCAGCATGGCGTACGTCTTGCCGACGCCCGGGGCGGCCCCGAGATAGATCCGCAGTTCACCCCTGCCCACGCACCCCATCCTCCCTGACCGGCCGGGGGCGGCCCCGGGTCTTCCCCGGGGCCGCTCCGGTCACTGTCGCGTCAGCGCGCCGGGAACGCCTCGTCCAGCGCGAGGTTGAGTTCCAGCACGTTCACACCGGGCTCACCCATGAAGCCCAGCGCCCGCCCGGTGGTGTGCTCGGCGACCAGCCGCCGTACCGCCGCCGGGTCCGCGGCGCGCTCCCGCGCCACCCGGGCCACCTGAATCTCCGCGTACGCCGGGGAGATGTGCGGGTCGAGGCCGCTGCCGCTGGCGGTGACCGCGTCGGCCGGTACGGCGGGGCGCGCCGGGGCGTCCCCGCGTACCGGGGTGACGATGCCGCCCTCGGCCACGTAGTCGTGGCCGGGCCGGGCCGCCTCCACCGGCACGCCCTGCCAGGTGGTGACGAACGGCGTCGCGGGCGCGGCCTGGTTGACGCTCACCACGCGGGTGATCGGGCCGGTGAGGCCGTCGGCGCGGAACACGGCCAGCACCGCGCCCACCCCGTCCGGCGTGCAGTACGGACGCCGCCCGTCCACGCCGTCCAGTTCGCCGACCGCCTTGCTGCGGGCGCAGACCTGGGTGAGCAGGCTCTGCGCCGAGGTCTCCTCGTCGCCGGTGAGCGTGTCCACCACGCTCTCCGGGCCGAGGCTGCTCGCCGCGGTGGCGGTCGGGTCGTAGCCGTCCCCGGCGGCCGACGGGCGGGACTGGAAGTAGCGCGGGACGGGGTCGCCGTCCGCGTCGGTGAACGACTGGCCGATCAGCGAGCTGCCGACGGTCCTGCCGCCGACGGTGAGCAGTGAGCCGTCGGCCCTGCCGTCGAGGCCGGGCAGGCGGCCCACGGCGACCAGGGCGAGCGGGTAGACCAGGCCGAGCAGCACGGTGAAGACGAGCACCGCGCGCAGGGCGGCCAGGTGCTGGGAGAGCCAACTGGGAAGGCGCATCACGAGATCCCCGGGACGAACTGGACGAGCAGGTCGATGAGCTTGATGCCGGCGAACGGCACCACGATGCCGCCGAGGCCGTAGAGCCACAGGTTGCGGCGCAGCAGCGTCGAGGCGCTGGCCGGGCGGTAGCGCACGCCGCGCAGGGCCAGCGGGATCAACGCCACGATGACTATCGCGTTGAAGACGACGGCGGAGAGGATCGCCGACTCGGGACTGGCCAGGCGCATGATGTTGAGCCGGTCCAGCGACGGGTAGATGCCGGCGAACATGGCCGGGATGATCGCGAAGTACTTCGCGATGTCGTTGGCGATGCTGAACGTCGTCAGCGCACCCCGGGTGATCAGCAACTGCTTGCCGATCTCCACGATCTCGATCAGCTTGGTCGGGTCGGAGTCGAGGTCGACCATGTTGCCGGCCTCCTTGGCGGCCGACGTGCCGGTGTTCATGGCGACGCCGACGTCCGCCTGGGCCAGCGCGGGCGCGTCGTTCGTGCCGTCGCCGGTCATGGCGACGAGCCGGCCGCCCTCCTGCTCCTTCCTGATCAGCGCGAGCTTGTCCTCCGGCGTGGCCTCGGCGAGGAAGTCGTCCACGCCCGCCTCGTCGGCGATCGCCTTCGCGGTACGCGGGTTGTCGCCGGTGATCATCACGGTCCGGATGCCCATCCGGCGCATCTCGTCGAAGCGCTCCCGCATCCCGGCCTTCACCACGTCCTTGAGGTGGATGACGCCGAGCGCCCGGGCCGGCTCCCCGGCCACGTGCTCGGCCACCACGAGCGGCGTGCCGCCGGTGCCGCTGATCGCGTCGACCAGCTCACCGACCTGCTCGGTCGGGTGGCCGCCGTTGTCGCGTACCCACTTCATCACCGCGGCGGCGGCGCCCTTGCGGACGTGCCGGACACCCCCGTCGGCGTCCAGGTCGACGCCGCTCATCCGGGTCTGCGCGGTGAACGGCACGAACGTGGCGTGCGGGATGAGGCCGGGTTCGCGCTCACGCAGCCCGAACTCGTTCTTGGCCAGCACCACCACCGACCGGCCCTCGGGGGTCTCGTCGGCCAGGCTGGACAGTTGCGCCGCGTCGGCGAGCGTGGCCGGGTCCACACCGGTCACCGGCAGGAACTCGGCGGCCTGCCGGTTGCCGAGCGTGATCGTGCCGGTCTTGTCCAGCAGCAGCGTGTTGACGTCGCCCGCCGCCTCGACCGCCCGGCCGCTCATCGCCAGCACGTTGCGCTGCACGAGCCGGTCCATGCCGGCGATGCCGATCGCGGACAGCAGCGCGCCGATGGTGGTCGGGATGAGGCAGACCAGCAGCGACACCAGGACGACGCCGGTGACGCCGGAGTCGGTGATCGCCGCGGTGTCGGGCGCGGCGGCCTGGTAGCCCTTCGCGAAGATCGCCATGGGCTGGAGCGTGACGACCGCGAGCAGGAAGATGATCGTCAGCGCGGCGAGCAGGATGTTCAGCGCGATCTCGTTCGGCGTCTTCTGCCGGTTGGCGCCCTCGACCAGCGCGATCATCCGGTCGATGAAGCTCTCGCCCGGCTTCTGGGTGATCCGGACGACGATCCGGTCGGAGAGGACCCGGGTGCCGCCGGTGACCGCGCTGCGGTCGCCGCCGGACTCCCGGATCACCGGTGCGGACTCGCCGGTGATCGCCGACTCGTCGACGCTGGCGATGCCCTCCACCACGTCGCCGTCACCGGGGATGACCTGTCCGGCCTCGACCAGGACGACGTCGCCCTGACGCAGTTGCGGCGCGGGCACCGCCTCGTCCCGGTACGCGTTCGCGGCGGCACCGGGCGTCCAGCCGACCAGGCGGGTGGCGACGGTGTCCTGCTTGGCCCGGCGCAGCGTGTCGGCCTGCGCCTTGCCTCGCCCCTCGGCGACCGCCTCGGCCAGGTTCGCGAAGATCACGGTGAGCCAGAGCCAGACGGTGATCGCGATCGCGAAGACCGACGGGTCGGCCACCGCGAGCACAGTGGTGAACAGCGCGCCGATCTCCACGATCAGCATCACCGGGTTGCGCCACAGCGTGCGCGGGTCGAGCTTGCGCAGCGCGTCCGGCAGCGACCGGAGCAACTGGCGAGGGTCGAGCAGTCCGCCGCCGACCCGGCCGTCGCGGCGGCCCGGCGTGCCGGAGACCGGCGCGTCGACGGTCTGAAGTGCGGTCATGTCCTTGTCTCTCATGGTGGTCACAGCCCTTCGGCCAGCGGGCCGAGCGCGAGTGCGGGAAGGAAGGTGAGCGCGACGAGGACCACAGTGACGCCGACGACCATGCCGACGAACAGCGGCCGGTGGGTCGGCAGGGTGCCCTCGGAGGCGGGTGTGGGTTGCTGTCGGGCCAGCGAGCCGGCCAGCGCGAGCACGAAGATGATCGGCAGGAACCGGCCGAACAGCATGCAGAGCCCCAGCGCGGTGTTCCACCACGGCGTGTTCACCGTGATGCCGGCGAACGCGGAGCCGTTGTTGTTGCTCGCCGAGGTGAACGCGTAGAGCACTTCGGACAGTCCGTGCGGCCCGACGTTGAGCGCCGTCGAGGCGTTGCCGGTGGCGAACGCGGCGGCGGTGCCGGCGAGCACCAGCGCCGGGGTGATCAGGAAGTACGTCGAGGCGAACTTGATCTCGCGCGAGCCGATCTTCTTGCCCAGGTACTCCGGGGTGCGCCCGACCATCAGCCCGGCCACGAACACCGTGATCACCGCGAGGATCAGCAGCCCGTACAGGCCGGCGCCGACGCCGCCCGGGGCGACCTCGCCGAGCATCATGTCTACCAGCGGCATCATCCCGCCCAGCGCGGTGTACGAGTCGTGGAACGAGTTGACCGCGCCAGTCGAGGTGAGCGTGGTGGCCGCCGCGAACGTGGCCGAGTTCGACACGTCGAAGCGCACCTCCTTGCCCTCCAGCGCCGCGCCGACCGCCTGCGGCACGGTGCCGTCGCCGGTCAGCTCGAAGACGTTGGTGAGAGTGATGCCGGCGACCGCCAGGATCGCCATCACGGCGACGATCGCGTAGCCCTGCCGCTTCTGGCCCACCATCCGGCCGAAGACCCGCGGCAGGCTGAACGGGATCACCAGGATCAGGAAGATCTCCAGCCAGTTCGTCCACGCGGTCGGGTTCTCGAACGGGTGGGCGCTGTTGGCGTTGTAGAAGCCGCCGCCGTTGGTGCCCAGCTCCTTGATGACCTCCTGGCTCGCCACCGGCCCGCCGGTGACGGTCTGGGTGCCGCCGGTCAGCGTGGTCACGTCGGTGCCGCCGGACAGGTTCTGCACCACGCCGCCGAGCATCAGCGCGAGCGCGCCGAGCACCGCGATCGGCAGCAGGATCCGCAGCGTGACCCGGGTCAGGTCGACCCAGAAGTTGCCCAGCTCGCCGGTGCGGCTGCGGGCGAAACCCCGGACCAGCGCCACCGCCACGGCGATGCCGACAGCGGCCGAGACGAAGTTCTGCACCGCCAGGCCGGCCATCTGCACCAGGTGGCCCATCGTCGACTCACCCGAGTACCACTGCCAGTTCGTGTTGGTCACGAACGACACCGCGGTGTTCCAGGCGCCGTGCGGCACCACCGGGTCGAAGCCCAGCGAGAGCCACAGGTGGTTCTGCAGGCGCTGGAACGCGTACAGGAACAACAGGGAAACAGCCGAGAAGGCCAGCACCGAGCGGGCGTACACGCCCCAGGTCTGCTCGGCGGCCGGGTTGACCCCGACCAGCCGGTAGATCCCCCGCTCGACCCGGGACGACCGGGTTCCGGCGACCACGCGGTACATGTGGTCGCCGAACGGCCGGTGCACGGCGGCCAGCGCCGCCACCAGCGACAGGACGAAGAGCACGCCGGCTGTGGTCATGCTCATCAGAAGCGCTCCGGGAACAGCAGGGCGACGACCAGGAACACGCCCAGGCCGATCGCCAGCACCAGGCCGACGGCGTTGACGGCGCTCACAGCTTCTCCACGCCCCTCACCACGAGGGCGAGAGCCGCGAACAGCCCCACCGTCAGCAACACGAACAGCACGTCAGACACGGCTGATCTCTCCTAGCGGAAGATGTCCTCGCGACCGCCTCCCGGCCGCGCCGGGCAATCACAACGCCGGATCCGCCGGACGGACAGGGTTCTTGACGCGACCATCACGCGGGGCCGCGGTTTCTTGACGCGCTTTTCACGCCGCCTCCGTGGCCGGTGATCCGGGTCACCGGACGGGCCTCGGCGCCGATCGACCGGAGATGCCGGTAGCCGGTGCCGAGCACCGCGGCGAGCCCGATCGGCACGGCCCGGGACCAGGCGTCGTCCGCCCCGGCCGCTCGCCGGGTGCTACCTCAGCGGACGGCGGCGCGGGCGACGAGCGCCTCGGCCACCTCGCGCAGCTTGCGGTTGGAGTCCTGGGAGAGCTTGGCGAGCAGCGTGAACGCCTCTTCGGCCGAGCAGCGCCGCTGCCCCATGATGATGCCCTTGGCCTGCTCGATCACGGCCCGGCTGCGCATCGCCTCCTGCATCTGCCGGGCCAGCGTCGCGGTGCTCTCGTAGAGGTGCGCGTTCGCGAGCGCCACCGCCGCGTACGCGGCGAACTCCTCCGCCAGCTCGATCGACGACTTGTCGAAGGCGTGGGTCGTGCCCCCGTAGACGTTGAGTGCCCCGGTGACCGCCTCCTGGATCGGCAGCCCGATCGACAGCGAGCTCTGCACGCCCGCCGCCCGCGCCCGAGCCGCCCAGCCCGGCCAGCGCGGCTCGTCGGCCAGGTCGGGCAGCGAGACGCTCCCCGCGCTGACCGAGGCGTCCAGGCAGGGGCCGTCGTCGTGCTCGTACTGCCACTCGTCGAGGCTGCGCGCCAGGTCGCTGGTGTAGGCGATGGCCCGGTTGGCGCCCGCCTGCACCAGGGAGACGGATACGTGCACGCTGCCCGGGACCGCCCGGTTGGCCAGCTCGGCGACGCGCGCCAGGACGTCGTCGAGCGCCACCTCGTCGAGCCGGATCCGGCTCAGCTCCGCGAGGGCGTCGGTGGGGTCCATACGGGCGGCTTCCATCAGCGTGTCCTGTCCGGGCGGCGTCATCGGCACCTGTCGTTCCGCTGACGGTACCCGGGACGGTCGGGTCCGAAAGCTTCCCACGCTGCGACGTCCACCCGGTCGGCGTATCTTCGAGGACGGGTCAAGACATGTGCCCTCCTGCTCACGGCGAACTCCGCCGGGAGCGTCCTCGGATATTGAGGCGGGAGGTGCCATGTCGGACGAACGGCCGGTCTTCGGCTGCCATCACGTCCCGACGGCGTCCGGGTCGCTCCGGCCGGACGAGCCGATCATGTGGTTGAGCTGCGACGCGGGCGTGGACGTGACCCGGATCTCGGTGGCCGGCGAGGTGGACCTCAGCAACGCGCACCTGCTCACCGAACTCGTGGAGGCAGCCGTCGCGGCCTCCGCCCCGCTCGTGGTGATCGACCTGTCGGAGGTCAGCTTCTTCGGCGCGTACGGCACCAACGCGCTGGTGCTGGCGCAGCGGATGCTCGCCGGGCACGGCCGGCGGCTGGTCCTGCACCGGCCGTCACCGGTGGTCCGGCGCGTCCTGCGCGTCACCGGCACGCTCGCCGCGTTCGAGGTCGTCGATCGCCCCGCCCCACCGGCCGCCGACGACGGTTGGGCACGTCCCGTCGTACCCACCCGCTTCGGGTCGTAGAGTTGTCCGGGTAGTCGACGTCCCGTCCGGGGCGTCACGAACGAGCGTCAAGAAGCGGCGCCGGTCCCGATCCCTTGCCGGAATCGGGACGCTGGTCCGTCACCACGGGCCGACCCTCGCCACCAGCCGTCGTGCCCCGCCGGGCCGACGGCGTCGCTTCGCACAAGGACGTCACAGCTCATGCCGCAGGCCCACCCCGACCTCGCCGCAGCCCTGATCAGACTCGGTCGGATCAAGTACGACGAGGTCGACCTCGACGTGGTGTTGTCGACCATCGCCCAGGTCGCCAAGGACACCCTGCCCGGGACCGCCGAGGTGTCGGTCACCCTGGTCCAGGGCACGCAGGCGCACACCGCCGCGTACACCGGCGAGCTGGCGCTGACCCTCGACGAGTGGCAGTACGCCCACGGCCGTGGCCCGTGCCTGGACGCCGCCACCACCGGCACCGCCATGTTGGTGCCCGACATGGCGGCGGAGAGCCGCTGGCCGGAGTGGGCGGCCCGGGCGCACGAGGCGGGTGCCGCCAGTTCGCTCTCCATCGGCCTGCCCATCCAGGAGGCCGTGGTCGGCGCGCTGAACATCTACGGCGCGGCGCCGGGCGTCCTGGACCGGCAGGTCGAGCTGGCGCAGACGCTCGCCGGGTACGCCGCCATCGCGCTCGCGAACGTCCACCTCTACGAGAGCACCGCGACGCTGGCGCAGCAGATGCAGGAGGCGATGCAGAGCCGGGCCGTGATCGAGCAGGCGAAGGGCATCATCATGGGGCAGCGCCGCTGCACGGCCGACGAGGCGTTCGCCATCCTGGCCCGGGTGTCCCAGGACTCCAACCGCAAGCTGCGGGAGGTCGCCGAGTCACTCGTCGACCGCGCTGTGCACGGCCCTCGTGACTGAGCGTGCGGTCAGCGCGGCATCTCGCGCCAGCCGGAGCCGCTCGCACGCCACGCGCCCGCCAGGATCGTCGCCGAGCCGCGGCTCGGGCACTGCTGAATCTTCGACCGGCCGCTGGCCCCGCCGATCTGCGCCTGGACCTGCCACTGGCTTCCGTCGGTACGGATGTATACGTCGCGCCGTCCGCGAGGGTTGCTGACGCCGTTCCACCAGTGTTCCTCGACCACCATGCCGTGACCGTACCCCAGGACACCCGGACCGGCCCAGACCGGAATTCCGTTGCTCCGCGTCACCGGGCGGCGGCATCCTCCACGGATGACCTCACCGGACCTGCCGCGCCAGTTCACCATCCGCGAGGGCGAGCTACGCGTCCTCAACCCGATCGACGAGGTCAAGCTGGCCACACTGGGCCGGGCGATCCGATTGCGCCCGGGCGACGAGCTGCTGGATCTGTGCAGCGGCAAGGGGGAACTGCTCTGCACCTGGGCCCGGGACCACGGGATCACCGGCACCGGGGTCGACCTGAGCACCGTCTTCACCGCCGCCGCCCGGGAACGCGCCGCCGAACTGGGCGTGGCCGACCGGGTACGTTTCGTGCACGGCGACGCCGCGGCGTACACCCCGGAGCGGCCGGTCGACGTGGCCGCCTGCGTCGGCGCGACCTGGATCGCCGGCGGGGTGCCCGGGACGCTGGAACTGCTCGGCCGGGCGTTGCGGCCGGGCGGCATGGCGCTCGTCGGCGAACCCTACTGGCGGCGTGACCCGCCGGACGACGAGGCCGTCACCGGCTCGCACGCCCGCTCCCGCGACGAGTTCCGTGACCTGCCCGGCCTGGTCGAGTCGTTCGGCGACTGCGGCTGGGACCTGGTCGAGATGGTCCTCGCGGATCAGGACAGCTGGGACCGGTACGCCGCCGCGCACTGGCTGAACCTGCGCCGCTGGCTCGACGCCAACCCGGACGACGAACTGGCCCCGGAACTGCGGCGGGAACTGACCGAGGATCCGCTGCGGTACGTCCGCTTCCAGCGCGAGTACCTGGGGTGGGGCGTCTTCGCGCTGCTGCGGCGCTGATCTGCTTAACGAACAGCTACGCAGGGTAAAGCCAGATCATGGGACAGTTGCGCACCTCGCCGCCGCCGCCACAGGCCTCGGAGCTGGAACAGTGGGTGCTGGACAGTCCCGAGGATCTGCGCGGCCTGCGCGCGTCGCTGCGCGAGGCGCTGAACCGGCACGGACTGGTGCAGGGTGAGGACCTGGACGAGGTGCCGCACCTGGTCGTGCTGGTCGCCACCGAACTGGCGAGCAACGCGCTGCGGCACGGCCGCCCGCCCACCATCATCACGCTGCTCGCCACCGACGACCGGTTCATGCTCGAGGTGGCCGACCACGACGTGAGCACCGTGCCGGAGCTGACCGACATCAGTCCCACGGACTCGGGCGGCCGGGGTCTGTTCCTGGCTCAGTCGGTCTCGCTCGACGTGGGCTGGTACGCCACCGAGAAGACCAAGAACATCTGGGCCTCGTTCTCCCGGTGACGGCCCGGCCGGGCCACGTGTCGGCCCGGCCGCCGGGCCGGCTCAGTGGTCGCCGGCCGGAACCGGGTCGTCGTACTGACCGGGCGGCCCGGCCAGCGGTTCGCCGCCCACCAGCGGCCACGGGTTCGGCGTGCAGCCGTGCAGGCCGAGCGTCTGCTGCACCATCACCGGCGCCGGGCCACCGGCGCGGGGGCAGCGCTCGTGGCCGCGGCCCAGCCGGTGACCGACCTCGTGGTTGAGCAGGTACTGCCGGTACCGGGAGAGATCGCTGACGTGCGGCACCCCGTACACCCAGCGGGCCACGTTGATCACGACCCGGTCGCCGTTGCGGCAGGACGTGTAACGGTCGCTCGGGTCGCCGCACAGCCGCCCCCGCGTCACCGGCGTGGTGAGCAGCACCGTGAAGTCGGCCCGGTCGTCGCGGCCCACCCGTTGCAGCCGCCACCGGCCGTCGCCGGTCCAGCCGCGCCGGTCGGCGAGGGTGGCGGCCACGTCCCGGGCGAAGCGTTCCACGTCCACGTTGCGGATGCCGTCCTCGACCGCGACCCGGTAGCGCAGCAGCTGACCGGAGCTACCGGCGACCGCGCCGACCGTGTCGGCGGTCCGGAAGGTGCCGGCGCCCCGGGCCGGGTAGCCGATGCCGGGGGCCACCCGGCCGGCCGCCGGAACCGGCGTCGGCGTGGCAGTCGGCGTGGAGCGGACGCCCGGTGCGGGCACGCTCGGTGCCGCCGCCGGCACGGTCCGCCGGGCCTCGATGCGGTCCAGCAGGTCCGGATGCCGCGCGGCGTACCCGCCGGCGGCGAGCGCGGCACCGACCAGGACCACCGCCAGGAACCGCCCTGATCGCGACCTCCGCCGTCGCCGGTGCAGCCCCCGGTCATGCCCGCCCACGTCGATCTCCGTCCGTCGCCCCGCCCCGCTCCGGCCAGGAGTACGGACGCCGGGCCCGGACGGTTGAACGGGCGGCCGGGTACCGTCGGTGCCGGGGTGGACGACCTGCCGCCTGTCGGAGTCCAGGGAGAGCCACCCGTGTCACCAGCCGAGCAACTGCTCGACGCCGCCGTCGCGACCGCGCGCGGCACCGACGTACGCGCTGCCGAGCGAGCCCTCGACGGGCTCGTGGTCGCCGACGGCGCGGCCGTGGACGCGGCGCTGCTCGCCCGGCTGACGCGGGACGTGGGCCGGCTCTGGCCGCGTGGCTGGCAGCCCGCGGACCTGGACCGGCTCGCCACCCGGCGGCTCACCCCGCGCGGCGCCCGGCTGCTGCGCGACGCGATGGCCGCGCAGCGGCGCACCCTGCCCGCGCCGGTCCCGGCCTGGTTCGACGAACAGCTCACCGAGGCCGGCGCCCGCTGGGACGACGACGCGGGCTGGCTGGACCGGCGGGCCGACGGCGACCGGATCACCACCCTGCGGGACGCGGTCGACGCGGTCGTCCTGGTGGCGGGGCTGCCGCCGGTCGCGGCGCTCCGCCCGCCACCCGGCTCGGCCGGCACCGCGCTTGCCGCCGCGACGCCGAGCGGTTCCCGGATGCTCGACCGGGTACGCGCGCTGCTCGCCAAGGCCGAGTCGACCGGCTACCCGGCCGAGGCGGAGGCGTTCACCGCGAAGGCGCAGGAGCTGATGGCCCGGCACAGCATCGACGCGGCGCTGCTCGATGCCGGGGCCGAGCGGTCCGGCGGCCCGGGCGGCGTCCGGATCGGTGTCGACGCCCCGTACGCGGCGGCGAAGGCGCTGCTGATCCAGGAGGTGGCGGCGGCGAACCGGTGCGAGTCGGTGTGGTCCGACGACCTGGGCTTCGCCACGGTGCTCGGCTTCCCGGCCGACCTGGCGGCGGTCGAGCTGTTGCACACCTCGCTGCTCGTGCAGGCCACCGCCGCGATGCTGCGCGGCCGGGGTGAGCGCGGCAGGGCCGGTGGTCGGCGCACGAAGGGCTACGACGAGTCGTTCCTCAACGCGTTCGCGCTGCGCATCGGCGACCGGCTGCGGGAGGCGAGCGCGGCGGCGGCCGAGGAACTCGACGACGACCGCCTGCTGCCGGTGCTCGCGGCCCGCTCGGACGCCGTCCGGGAACGCGTCGACCAGCTCTTCCCGGGCACCACGCGGCACCGGCTCCAGGTGCGCGACGAGCAGGGCTGGGTCTCCGGCACCAGCGCGGCCGACCGGGCCTCGCTCGACCCGGGCCGACCGGCGCGCCGTCCGCTTCGCGGGGGTCGCTGAACTTCCCGGGGGATGATGTCGGATCGGGCGGACCGGCTCCGACCCGTCTGCGAGGCGCCACCGCCGGTGGCCCGCATCCGAGGAGTGCACCGTGAAGTACATGCTGCTGATCTGGAACCGGCCCGGCTTCGTGGAGGAGCTGACCGAGGCGGAGCGCACCGCGATCTTCGGTGAGGTCGACGAGATCATGAAGGAGCTGACCGAGTCCGGCGAGCTGGTCGGCGGCGAGGCGCTGGCCCACCCCTCGCAGACCCGTACGGCCCGCCCGGCGGCCGGCGGCGTCGAGATCACCGACGGGCCGTTCATGGAGAGCAAGGAGCAGTTCGCCGGCTACCTGACCGTCGACTGCGAGACCCCGGAACGGGCCGCCGAGATCGCCGCGCGCTGGCCGGACGTCCGGCACGGTTTCGGCGTGCTGGAGGTGCGCGCGGTGATGGAGCAGGCCGGGACGGAGATGTGACAGCACCTGTGCTCGAGGACCTGCTGCGCACGCTCGCGCCGCAGGTCCTCGGCGTGCTGGTCCGCCGTCACGGCCAGTTCTACGCCTGCGAGGACGCCGTCCAGGAGGCGCTGCTCGCCGCCGCCGTGCAGTGGCCGGAGCAGGGCCTGCCGGACCATCCCCGCTCCTGGCTGGTCACCGTCGCCACGCGCCGGCTCACCGACGAGTGGCGCAGCGAGCACGCCCGCCGGGAACGCGAGGTGGCGGTGGCGGTGCGGCAGCCCGCGTACGCGGCTGTCGCCCCGCCCGCCGACGAGGAGCCGCCCAGCGCCGACGACACGCTGAAGCTGCTGTTCCTCTGCTGTCATCCGGCGTTGCCGGTGAGCGGGCAGGTGGCGCTCACGCTGCGTGCCGTGGGCGGGTTGAGCACGGCCGAGATCGCCCGCGCGTATCTGGTGCCGGAGGCGACGATGAGCCAGCGGATCCGCCGGGCGAAGCAGCGGATCGAGGCGGCCGGCGCGCGTTTCACGCTGCCCTCGCCGGCTGACCGGGACGAGCGGCTGGGCGCGGTGCTGCGCGTGCTCTATCTGATCTTCAACGAGGGCTACACCGCGTCCAGCGGCGAGGCGCTGCACCGGGCCGAGCTGACCGGGGAGGCGATCCGGCTGACCCGGGAGCTGCGCCGGTTGCTGCCGGACGACGGCGAGGTGGCCGGGTTGCTGGCGCTGATGCTGCTCACCGACGCGCACCGGGCCGCCCGTACCGGGCCGGACGGCGAGCTGGTGCCGCTGGCCGAGCAGGACCGCGGGCGGTGGGACCAGGACGCGACCGCCGAGGGGGTGGCGCTGGTGACCGAGGCGCTCACCTGGTCGGCGCCGGGGCCGTACCAGGTACAGGCGGCGATCGCCGCGGTGCACGCGGAGGCGCCCACCGCCGAGGACACCGACTGGCGGCAGATCGTCGCGCTCTACCGGGTGCTCGCGCGGGTCGCGCCGAACCCGATGGTCACGCTCAACCAGGCCGTCGCGGTGGCCATGGTGGACGGCCCGCGTGCCGGGCTGGCGCTGCTGGCCACGCTCGACGGCGACGACCGGACCGCGGGCCACCACCGGCTGGCCGCCGTCCGCGCGCACCTGCTCGACCTGGCCGGCGACCGTACGGAGGCCCGGGCCGCGTACCTGGCCGCCGCGCGGGCCACCACGAGCCTGCCGGAACGGCGTTACCTGGAGGTACGCGCCGCGCGCCTGGCCGGTGACCGGCCGCGCTGACCCGCGCCTGGACAGCACTCCGGGCCGGCCCGTGGGCCGACCCGGTGGGTGTGTGTGCGTCGCGTACTCAGCTCTTGAAGGCGTCCTTGATCTTCTCGCCGGCCTGCTTGAGCTTGGCGCCGGCCTGGTCGTTGCGGCCCTCGGCCTCGAGGCGCTCGTTGTCGGTCGCCCGGCCGATGCCCTCCTTGACCTTGCCCGCGGTGTCCTGCGACGTGTTGTCGATCTTGTCGTCCAGACCCATGATGACCTCCACTGATGCGGTTGCCTGTCGACAACTGGTTACCCCGTCGGCCATCGGCTCAATCCCCTCACCCGATCGGGCGAAAGCGCCGCAGCCGCAGGCTGTTGCCCACCACGAAGACCGACGAGAACGCCATCGCCGCCCCGGCGAGCATCGGGTTGAGCAGCCCGGCCGCCGCCAGCGGCAGCGCCGCGACGTTGTAGGCGAACGCCCAGAACAGGTTGCCCTTGATGATCGCCAGCGTCCGACGGGAGAGCCGGATGGCATCCGCCGCGACCATCAGGTCGCCCCGGACTAGCGTCAGGTCGGCGGCCTCGATGGCCGCGTCGGTGCCGGTGCCCATGGCCAGCCCGAGGTCGGCCCGGGCCAGCGCGGCGGCGTCGTTCACCCCGTCGCCGACCATGGCGACCACCCGGCCCTCGCGCTGGAGCCGCTCGACCACGTCGACCTTGTCGGCGGGCAGCACCTCCGCGATCACTTCGTCGATGCCGACCTCGGCCGCCACCGCCTTCGCCACAGTGGTGTTGTCGCCGGTGAGCAGCACCGGCTTCAGGCCCAGCTCACGCAGCCGGGCGACCGCCGCCCGGCTGGTCGGCTTCACCGCGTCGGCCACCGCGAGCACACCGCGGGCCCGCCCGTCCCAGCCGGCCAGGATCGCCGTGCGCCCGGCGGCCTCCGCGCCGGTCGCGGCCCGCACGACCTCCTCGGGTACGTCGAGACCCCGCTCCCGCAGCAGCCGGGCCCGGCCGACCACCACGGTCCGGCCGTCGACGGTGCCGGTCACGCCCAGCCCCTCGGCGTTGGCGAACTCGCCGACCGGCGGCAGCGCCCCGGCCTCGGCCGCAGCCTCGGCGACGGCCCGCGCGATCGGGTGCTCGGAGGCGGCCTCCAGCGCGCCGGCCACCCGGAGCAGCTCGGCGGCGTCCTCTCCGTCGGCCGGCAGCACCTCGGCCAGCGCCATCCGGCCGGTGGTGACGGTGCCGGTCTTGTCCAGCACCACTGTGTCGACCCGGCGGGTGGACTCCAGCACCTCCGGCCCCTTGATCAGCACACCGAGCTGCGCGCCGCGCCCGGTGCCGACGAGCAGCGCGGTCGGCGTGGCCAGGCCGAGCGCACACGGGCAGGCGATGATCAGTACGGCCACCGCGGCGGTGAACGCGGCGGTCGGCCCGGAGCCGGTGCCGAGCCACCAGCCGAGCGTGCCCGCGGCCAGCGCGATCACGATCGGCACGAACACGCCGGAGATCCGGTCGGCGAGCCGTTGCACCGCCGCCTTGCCGGTCTGCGCCTGCTCCACCAGCCGCGCCATCTGGGCGAGCTGGGTGTCGCCGCCGACCCGGGTGGCCCGGACCACCAGCCGGCCGCCGGCGTTCACCGTCGCGCCGACCACTGCGTCGCCGGGCCCCACCT
This sequence comes from Micromonospora sp. CPM1, assembly GCF_023896895.1. Classification (NCBI taxonomy): domain Bacteria; kingdom Bacillati; phylum Actinomycetota; class Actinomycetes; order Micromonosporales; family Micromonosporaceae; genus Micromonospora; species Micromonospora sp. CPM1. The sequence goes on along the minus strand of NZ_JAMHIU010000010.1, from coordinate 169,180 downwards.
CGACCGGCACCGACTCGCCGGTGAGCATGCTGGCGTCGACCGCCGACGTGCCCTCCTCGACCACGCCGTCGGTGGCGACCTTCTCGCCGGGCCGGACCACGAACCGGTCACCGACCGCGAGCCGGCCGACCGGGATCCGGGTCTCCTGCCCGTCGCGCAGCACCGCCACGTCCTTGGCGCCGAGTTCGAGCAGGGCGCGCAGCGCCGAACCGGCGGTGCGCTTGGAGCGGGCCTCGAAGTACCGCCCGGCCAGGATGAACACGGTCACCCCGGCGGCGGCCTCCAGGTAGATGTTGCCGGCGCCGTCGCCGCGGGTGATGGCGAAGCTGAACGCGTGCGTCATCCCGGGCATGCCGGCGGTGCCGAGGAACAGGGCCCAGAGCGACCAGCCGAACGCGGCCAGCGTGCCGAGCGAGACGAGCGTGTCCATGGTCGCGGCGCCGTGCCGCAGGTTGACCAGCGCGGCGCGGTGGAACGGCAGCCCGCCCCAGACCACCACCGGGGCGGCCAGCGTGAGCGAGGCCCACTGCCAGTAGTCGAACTGCCAGGCCGGAACCATGGCGAGCACGATCACCGGCAGGGTGAGCACGGCGGAGACCCAGAGCCGGGTACGCGCGGTGCGCAGCTCGTCCACCGGCTCCCCGGCCGTGGCGGCCTCCGCCTGCTCGGGCGGAGGCGGCACCACAGCGGTGTAGCCGGTCTTCTCGACGGTGGCGATCAGGTCGGCCGGCGCGATGTCGTCGGCGTACCGGACGGTGGCCTTCTCGGTGGCGTAGTTAACGGTCGCCTCGACGCCGTCCATCCGGTTGAGCTTCTTCTCGATCCGGGCGGCGCAGGACGCGCAGGTCATCCCGCCGATCGCCAGTTCGATCAGGTTCGGCGCGGTGGGCAGCGCCTTTCCCGTGGCAGTCATCGCGGCACCTCCGGCGCTCAACTGTGCCCGTGCCCCGGGGTGCCGTGTCCGGCGTCCGGGGTCGGTGCGGTGGTGGATGCCGGCGCGGCGGGCGCGGGCGCGGTCCGGTCGCCGGCCAGGACGGTGAACTCGGCGGTGTGCACCGCGTCGCCGTGCCGGAAGTCCAGGTAGAGACGGTACGCCCCGGCGGAGGGCACCTCGGCCGCGAACGTGATCGCCGGACCGGCGGGGGTGCGCCCGTCGCCGGGCGTCCCCTCTGGGTGCACGTGCAGGTACGCCAGGTCGCCCTGCCGCAGCGCCACCAGGTGCCCGTACGCGCCGAGGTAGGGCTGAAGGTCGGTGACCGGCCGCCCGTCGCGGCTGACGGAGAGCGTGAGCCGGCTGGTGCGGCCCGGCTCCGGCGTTCCGGTCAGCGTGACCGTGTAGCCGTCGACTGTGGTGCTGGTCACCGGTGCCGGCAGCGGCCGGGCGGTCAGCTCGCCGGGGACCGTGACGTCCAGGCCGAGGGTCAGCGGCTCGCCGCCTTCGGGGGTGAAGTCGGCGAAGGCCCGCCAGACGCCGGGGCCTCCGAGCGGCGAGGCGACCCGCCAGGTGCCGTCGCCGGTCATCTCCGGGTGGACGTGCCGGAACCCGGACAGGTCCCGTCGGGCGACGATCAGGTGCATGCGCTTGTCGTGGGCCACCTCGAAGCGGGTGACCGGCGCGCCGTCCGGGCCGGTGATCCGGAAGGCGAACTGCCCGGCCGGGGCGGTGGCGGGCTGGAACGTGTAGCCGCGTTCGGAGACGAGCAGCCCGCCGGGCAGGTGCGCGGAGGCGCCGCTCTCGTCACCGTGGCCGGTGTCGCCGGCCCCGTGGTCGCTGTCGCTGTCGTCGTGGCGGGTCTCGGCGGCCGGGGCGACGGGATCGGCCAGGTTGCCGATCCCGTACGCCGCGCCGAACACCGCCACGAGGCCGAGGGCGAAGCCGCTGAGCTTCGTCGCCGTGTTCATGGTGTCTCCTCGGTTTCTACGGGTCCGTCGGACCCGTCACGCACCGACGAGGTCGTAGCCGGCCTCGTCGACCGCCGCGCGGACCGCGTCCGCGTCCAGCGGGTTCTGACTGGTGACGGTGACCCGGCCGCTGGCCAGGTCGACCTGGACGTCGGTGACGCCGGGCAGTGCGCTCAGCTCGGTGCTCACCGAGTTGACGCAGTGCCCGCAGGTCATGCCGCTCACCTGGTAGGTGGTCTCCATGTCGCCCTCCGATCTGATACCCCCCAGGGGTACGTTCGGAACGTTAGCATACCCCCGAGGGGTACGCTATCCTCGGTTTCATGACCGCGCCGTCCAGCCCGACCCGGGGCTACACCGCCAGCAAGGACCAACTCCTCGCCCGGCTCCGCCGGATCGAGGGCCAGGTCCGTGGCATCGAGAAGATGGTCGAGGACGACCGATACTGCATCGACGTGCTGACCCAGATCTCGGCCATCCAGGCGGCGCTGGACAAGGTCGGCCTGGGCCTGCTCGACGGCCACGCCCGGCACTGCATGCACGAGGGCGCCGCCGAGGGCCGGGCCGACGAGATGGCCACCGAGATGATGGCCGCCGTCGGCCGCCTGATGAAGCGCGGCTGAGCGGGACCTCCGGCCCTCGGAGCGGGGCACATCGACCCGCGCCGACGCGTCGTGCCGGTCGTACCGTCGAAGTGGCGGGCAGGCCGGACCGGCGGACCCGCGGCGACGGACGGAGGGCGGCCCGATGATGTGGCAGAGCCCGATGATGGGCTGGATGTGGATCTGGTCCCTGCTGGTGCTCGCGGTGCTGGCGGGGCTCGTCTGGGCGGCCGTGCGGTGGACCGGCCCGCAGTACCTGGGCCCGACGACGGCCCGGCGCATCCTGGACGAGCGGTACGCCCGCGGCGAGATCGACGAGGACGAGTACCGGCGACGCCGGGCCGGCCTGGGCTGATCCGCGCGGAGCGCGCGTCACCGGTCACGGTGCCCGGAAGCGCCCGGCCGGGTTGCCTACCATGGCCGGGCGACGACCCGGACGTGGTCGACACGTCCACGCCGGCCGGGTGACCAGACCGGTCCGGCGGACCAGGCGTCGCCGCGACCGTTGGGAGAGACGCCATGGGTGCCGACCACACCCACCCCGCACCCGCCGCGCCGCCGGGCGTACGACGGCTGCTCGTCGCCGTCGTGGTGCCGCTGTTCGTGATCACCGTGATCGCAGCGCTGGTGCTCTGGCCCCGGCAGGACCGGGAGCCGGTCGGCGGCGCGGACGTCCCCCGCTACCACGGCACCGTGACCCGGGTGGTCACCGAACCCTGCCCGCCGACCCCGGAGTCCCCGGACGGCGCAGGTGGCCCCTGCGGCACGGTGACGGTGACCGTCGAGCAGGGCCCGGACGCGGGCCGGCAGGTCGAGACGCCGATCCCGGCCGGGCCGGGCGCACCCCGGGTCGCGGTCGGCGACGAGGTCGTCCTGGTCGAGCTGACCGACCCGGCCGACCCGGCGGTGAAGTCCTACAACATCGCCGAACACCAGCGCGGCACGCCACTGATCTGGCTGATGGTGCTCTTCGCCGCCGCGATCGTGGCGTTCGGCCGCTGGCGCGGTCTCGCCGCGCTCGGCGGCCTGGTGGCCAGCTTCGCCATCCTGCTCGGCTTCGTGCTGCCGGGCATCGGCGCCGGCCAGCCTCCGCTGCTGGTGGCGATCGTGGGCGCCGCGTTGATCATGTTCGTGGTGCTCTACCTGACCCACGGCATCACCGCCCAGACGTCGGTGGCGGTGCTCGGCACGCTCGGCAGCCTGGTGGTCACCGGCGTGCTCGGCCTGCTCGCCACGTCCGCCACCCACCTGACCGGATTCGGCAGCGAGGACGCCACCACGCTGTCCATGTTCCAGGGCGACGTGGACCTGCACGGGCTGCTGCTGGCCGGCATCATCATCGGCTCGCTGGGCGTCCTGGACGACGTCACGGTCACCCAGGCGGCCACCGTCACCGAACTGGCGCACGCCAACCCCGGGCTGTCCCGGCGGCAGCTCTACCGGGCCGCGACCCGGGTCGGCCGGGCCCACATCGCGTCCACCGTCAACACCATCGTGCTGGCGTACGCGGGCGCCTCGCTGCCGCTGCTGCTCCTGCTGGTCGCCGACTCCCGCCCGGTGAGCGAGATCCTCACGAGCGAGTTCCTCGCCCAGGAGATCGTCCGCAGCGCGGTGGCCACGCTCGGCCTGATCGCCGCCGTACCGCTGACGACCGGACTGGCCGCGGTAGTGACCACCGCCGGACGGCGCTCGCGCGGCGCGGAACCGGCGCCACCCGCGGCCCGGCCGCCGGCCGGACGGGACGACGCGCTGGAGGCGCTCGGCGGCGGGAAGAGTACGGAGGCCGCATGGTGACACTCCGCAGCGTGACCATCGATTTCAAACGCGACGCTGGTCACGGTGCGCCACGGCGAAATCTCGCTATTGGTCGGCTTCCGGACGTAGATCCTCAGGAGTGCTGTCAGGTAACCTCGCTGCCGGTCACCGCCGAAGGCGCGCACCGGCGCCAGCGGTGCCGCCGCCCAATCGCCCGCGGGCGAGCCGGGGAACCAGGTACATGGGGTGAATCCGCGACAGCGGTAGGGGCCACTTCCGTCCCGAACCCGTCAGCTAACCCGGTCGGCGGCCGACGGAAGGGAACACTGTGACGGCACCCCTGCGCCGCTGGCTGACACCCGTGGTGGCCGTGCTGACCTCGCTGGCCGTGCTGGCCGGGCCGGCCCCGGCGACCGCGGCCCCCACCGCGGCGGCCCCCGGCACCCCCTCGGGACACGAGGAGGACGGCGAACCGCCGCTCATCACCGAGGCGATCGACGCCGCCAACCGGAACTTCCTCCAGGCCAAGGCGAAGCTCGCCAAGTCGCAGGACCGCCAGCGGCGGCTGGCGGCCGAGGTGAAGACGGCACAGGCCGAACTCGACGCGCTCAGCCCGCAGGTCAACCAGCTCGCCGCCCAGTCCTACCGGACCGGCCGGATGGGCGCGATGGCGATGCTGCTGGAGAGCAACTCGCCCGACTCGTTCGTCCGCCGGGTCAACGCCCTGGACGAGCTGAACCTCCTCAACGCGCAGCGCCTGGCCGCCATCAACGCGGTCAAGACCCGCGCCGAGCAGGCCAAGATCGCGCTCGACGCCGAGGTGCGCGAGCAGGAGAAGCAGAAGAACGCGATGGAGCGCGAGAAGGTGCAGGCCGAGCGCGCGCTGAAGCTCGTCGGCGGTCTCGGCTTCACCGGCGGCCTGGTCTCCGCCACCTCACCGGTCGCCAAGATCGCCCCCGGCCGCACGGCCGACGGCGGCTGGAAGGCCGAGTCGTGCAGCGAGGACGACCCGACCACGTCGGGCTGCGTCACTCCGCGCACGCTGCACGCGTACAAGGAGGTCCGCCGCGCGGGCTTCAAGCGCTTCGTGGGCTGCTACCGGCCCGGCGGGCCGTGGGAGCACCCCAAGGGCAAGGCGTGCGACTGGTCGCTCCAGAACAGCGGGTTCGCGCCCTGGCACAACAACGACACCCGCCGGTACGGCAACGAGGTCGCCGCGTTCCTCATCCGCAACGCCGACCGGCTGGGCATCTACTACGTCATCTGGAACCGGCAGATCTGGTTCCCGGCCACCGGCTGGAGTTCGTACAGCGGACCGTCGAACCACACCGACCACGTCCACATGTCGCTGCTCTGACCCGGACACGGTGAAAGGGGCCGCCCTCGGGCGGCCCCTTTTCGTCTTCCCGACGGCTCAGCCGGCCAGCGCCGGGTCGGCGGGCGCCGCCGGAGCGGGCAGCGGGGCCGGGGACTGCGCCACGGTCCGCACCTCGCCGCCGGCGAGCCGGTACGACATGCCCACCACCGTGCACCGCCCGGCCGCCACCCGCTCGGCCAGCACGGCGGAGCGGGCCAGCAGCGTCTCGACGGTCTGCGCGATGTGCACGTCGATGATGCCGTCGAGGTCGTCGACGCCCTGGCGGGAGGCGCGCAGCAGGCTGGGCGAGACCGCGTCCACCACCGCGCCCAGGTGCCCGACCAGGGCGGAACCGGTCCGGAACCCCTCCCGGGCGGCCTGGACCGCGCCGCACGAGTCGTGCCCGAGCACCACCACGAGCGGCGTGCCGAGCACGGTGACCGCGTACTCGACGCTGCCGAGCACCTCCGGCCCGGCGGTGTGCCCGGCCGTACGCACCACGAAGAGGTCACCGAGACCGCGGTCGAAGATGATCTCGGCGGCGAGCCGTGAGTCGGAGCAGCCGACGATCACCGCGAAGGGATGCTGGCCGCCGGCGACAGCCGCGCGGTGCCCGGCGTCCTGATTCGGATGCTGCGGGGCACCGGTGACGAACCGGTGGTTACCGGCACGCAGTTCGGTCAGTGCCTGCTCCGGGGTGCTCGGCGTCATGTCCCTCACCTCGTCTACCTGGGGAACTACCGGGCCGAACGGCCTCGCGACCCACGGTCACACGCACCTCGGGGCCCGTCAAGATTCGTGATACGCATTTCATACTTTCCCGCTGCCACCCGCCCCGGCCCGCGCCGATTCGGCCGGTGGCGGCGGTGGCCATAGCATGACCACCATGGCGACCACACCAGTTGAGGACGGGAGCCGCCGTAACTGGACCTTCCTCACCAACCACGGCCACGTGCTGCTCGCGATCGCGCGCAACCCCACCGCCCGGCTGCGCGACGTGGCCGACGAGGTGGGTGTGACCGAACGGGCGGCCCAGGCCATCGTCGCCGACCTGGAGGCCGGGGGTTACCTGCGGCGTACGCGGGTGGGACGGCGCAACGAGTACACGATCAACCCGAAGGGCCGCTTCCGGCACCCGGCCGAGGCCGACCAGCAGGTCGGCGCCCTGCTGGCCCTCTTCGCCGCCGAGCCGGCCGGGGACGCCACCGCCGACAGGTGACCCGGACCGGCACCACGAGTGCCCGCACGGGCGGGCGCGGCGGGTAATCTCACCGCGTGCGCGACAGCTTGCGGCCGGGCGCGACCACGGGACGCGTCCGGGCCGGACACCGGATCAGGTCCGTCCTCTCCGGAGCGACGGTCACCGCCCTGCTCGGCGGCGCGCTGGCGGTGCCCGCGCCCGCGCAGGCCGCCCCGAAGTGCGGCCCGGCCGGCGGCCCCGCACCCACCGAGGTGCCGTGGGCGCTGAGCCGCCTCGACCCGGCCGCCGCGTGGCGGATCGGCAAGGGCGCGGGAACCACCGTGGCGGTGATCGACTCCGGGGTCTCGCCGGCCCACCCCCTGCTGCGCGGGCGGGTGCTGCCGGGTGAGGACTTCAACCAGCTCGTCCGCCTGAAGGGGCAGTGCGACCTGGTCGGCCACGGCACCATGGTCGCGGGCATCATCGCCGGCCGGGAGGGCACCGGCTCGCCGTACACCGGCATCGCGCCGGAGGCGAAGATCCTGCCGCTGCGGGTGCTGGCCGAGAACAAGGAGAACTTCGACCCGGACGTGCCGGCCGAGATCGGCAAGGCGATCCGCTGGGCCGTCGACCACGACGCCGACGTGATCAACCTGTCCCTGGTCACGCTGGACGACCCGGCGCTGAAGTCCGCGGTGCAGTACGCGCTCGCCAAGGACGTGGTGGTCGTCGCCTCCGCCGGCAACCGGCAGGAGAACCGGGAGGACCGGCCGGCCTACCCGGCGGCGTACGACGGTGTCGTGGCCGTCGCCGGAATCGACGAGCAGGGCGGGCACGTCGGCAGCTCGGTCAGCGGGGACTATGTGGACATCGCCGGGCCCGGCCTGAACATCGTCGGGCCCGCGCCGCAGGGATCGGGATACCGGGCCGAGCCGCAGGGCGGGACGAGCTTCGCCACCGCGTACGTCTCCGGGGTGGCCGCGCTGGTGCGGGCCGCACACCCGGACATCAGCGCCGACGAGGTCGCCTACCGGCTGACCCGTACCGCCGACAACCCGCCCGACGGGCACAACGCCGAGGTCGGCTTCGGGATGGTCAACCCGTACCGGGCGGTCACCAGCCTGCTGGGCACCCGGAGCGATCCGCCGCTGGGCGCGATGCCGCCACCGGCGCCGCCCACCGATCCGCTGGCCTGGCAGCGCACCGTCGCGATCTGGGTGGCCGTCGTCGGCGCGCTGCTGGCCGGCGTCCTGCTGACGCTGCGCCCCATCGTGGTACGCGGACGCCGGCGCGGGTGGCGGCCCGGCCGGCGCGACGTCCCGCAGGACGCCTGACAAGCACGACGGCTCCGCCCGGCGCGAGCCGGAGCGGAGCCGTCGTGGACCGGTCGGGGGTCAGTTGCCCCAGACCTTGGAGTTGCTCATCTCCGTGGTCATGTAGTTCTCACGCGCGATGCCCACGGCGCCGCCGATCTCGTTCAGGACCTTGTTGATGTCCCGCACGGCGGCGTCCCACTGGGCCTGGTGCTGCTGGTAGGCGGCCCGGTCCTGGCCCTCCCACTCGAGCTTGGTCAGCATCGCCCGCAGCGTGTCCAGCTTCTCGTCGATGGTCCGCGAGATGGCCTGCATCTGCTGGTTGCTGCTCTCCAGAACAGCGTAATCAACCTTGATGCTCATCGATTCCTCCTCTGCCTGTCTTCGCGGATCACGGGTTGAGAGCAGCGTGGAACTTGTCCAGCATCTGCTGCTGCTCTTCGTCGTTGACCTGGTGCGTGGTGCCCGACTTGTCGAGCAGATCCGCGATGTTGTCCATCGCGGTCAGCAGCTTCGTGGTGTCCTCGTTCCAGCGAGTCATCAGGCTCTGGAAGCCCGTGGACGCCTGGCCCTTCCAGGCCATCGCCAGGTCGTCGACCACGTTCCACAGCTTCTTGAGCTCGCCGTCGACATCGCTGCGCGTGGACCGCACGTCACTCGCGGCGGTGTGCAGAGTCGCTGCACTGACCTCGAACGCCATGCTTCACACCCTTCCGTCATCTTGTGGCGGCGGTTCCGCCGCGCCCTCCCCCGCGGCAAGGCGTACACACCCCACCGACGGACACTTCATCCGAACCGTAGCGGACGATGTCCAACCCGCGCAGCCCTGCCTGTCCCATCGTCGTATTCCGACAGCCCCGAACCGACAACGCGATCCGGCACTCTCCGTACGAGTTGGACGGTCCCCGCTGAGGTCAGGATCGTTCGCGTGAGGATTTGACGATCATCGACACGCCGAAGACCAGCACCGCGACCAGCAGCACCACCACGGCCCACAGCATCGGCTTCTCGAACGCGCGCTGGAACGACAGCACCAGAAGCGCCGCGCAGGTGCTCAGCGACACCACCTCGGCGGCCCGCCGCAGCCGCGCCGAGCGGGTCAGCGCGGCGAACAGCATCAGGACCACGAAGACCGGGATGGTCAGCAGGACGTACAGCAGCAGCGAGAAGAGCAGGGTGTCCATGCGTCGCTCCCGTCACCCGTAGAACTTGGCGTCCCGCACCCAGTCGATCTTGATGTCCTTGATGTCCGGGTCCGAGCCGGTCGGCGCCCAGCCCGGGCGGGAGTCAGCGGTGAAGGTGAACCGGTTGTCCGTGTGGAAGGCGGCCAGCAGCGCGTGCAGCAGCGCGCTGATCTCGCCGAAGACCAGGACCAGCACGGCGGCGGTGGCGGTCAGACCGACGATGCCGATGGCCTGAGCCAGTGCGGTGGTGGCGGGGAAGAACTGGAGCGCGATCGAGGCGATCACCGCGACCAGGATCGGCATGAGCGCCTGGGCCAGCCCGGAGATCGCGTCGTTGTACGCGTCCCGGGCGGCGGTGAGCGTGTCCCGGTTGGCGGCGAACGCCTCGGCCAGCGAGTTGATCTCCGCCCCGAGCTTGCGGAGGAACAGGTCGAACGCGTCGCGGTCGTCGAAGTCCCACTCCGCCGCGTCCGGCGGAACCGCGGCCATGGCCGCGCCGAACTGGTCCGCGCCGAGCAGGCGGGCCGCCTCGTCCCACTTCTTGATCGACTCGTTGACCTGCTGGTTGTCGAACGACTCCAGGTAGAGGATCGTGCCGATCAGCGCCGCCGAGGCGACGATCCAGACCACGTTGCCCTTGGCGATGGCCGCCGCCGACCGGACCGGAGCCGTGGTCTCGGCGACCGTCACGGTGCCGGTCACCGTCCCCGAGGCGTTGGCGATGAGGATCTCCGGAGGCATCAGGTGTCCTTCCCGTGGCGGACCCGGCCGGTCACTTGACCACCCAGGGCTGATCCGACCTCTCCCAGTTCTTCGCACTCTGTTCGAGCTGCGCGGCGGCCTTGCGCAGATGCTCCACGCCGGTGCGGATGTTGTCCAGGTGCCCGTCCACAGCCGCGTTGTGCCGCTCCACCGCGCCGGTGCCGAACCAGCTCAGCGCGCCGCCGGGCAGCTTGACCTCGCCCAGCAACGTCTCGACGTTGCGGAGGTATTGAATCGGGCCGTCCGGGGCGTCGAGCATCCTGCCCGCCTTCCGGATCGCGTCGACGTCGACGGTGTTCGGCATCGCCGGCCTTCCTCTCGTTCAGCGCCGCAGGTTGCGGGTCGGGTCGGACACGTCCACCCCGAACTGACGGAACCAGTCCTCCGGGGTCAGCGTGCCGTCCTGCGCCCGGCGGACCATCTCGGAGTCGCCGAGCATCTCGCTCAGCATCTCGCGCTGGCGCTCCTCGAAGGCCGCGTAGGCGGCGTCGATCGCCGCCTGCATCGCCTCGGCCAGGGAGAAGCTGTCCAGCCGCATCGCCCGCGCGTTGAGCTCGATGTCGCCGACCTTCATGTCACCGTCCACGGTCACCCGCACCAGCCCGTCCGGGCTCTCCCCGGTGACCCGCAGTTCGGCGCGCTGCCGCTGGAGATCGGCCAGCCGGCGCTGCTGTTCCTGCGCCTGCCGCAGCAGGCCCTCCATGGCCGCACCGAAACCCGACGGGCTGCTCACCTGCGCGCCCCTCTCCACTCGCGACGATCGATCGCGCCGACGCTACCGGACCGGGCCGCCCGGCGTCCGTCCCGTCAGGCCGGTTCCGTCCACGCGGTCTGGATCAGCTGCTGGCCGTCGCGGCGGCGGACGAGCGTGCCCCGGCCCGGCGGCTGCGGGGTCGGCCGAAGGTTGCCGAAGACGGCACCCTCCTCCCGGCTGCCGGACATCAGCAGGCCCGGCGAGTCCAGCTCACGCAGGCGTTGCAGCACCGGCTCGTACAGCGCCCGGGCCACACCGCCGACCCGGCGCGTGATGATCAGGTGCAGGCCGATGTCCCGCGCCTGCGGCAGCAGCTCGTGCAGCGCGCTCAGCGGGTTGCTGCCGCCGGAGGCGACCAGGTCGTAGTCGTCCACCAGGACGTACAGGTCCGGGCCCTTCCACCAGCTCCGGTCGCGAAGCTGCGCGGTGGTCACGTCCGGGCCGGGCAGCCGGTTCTGCAACGCGCTGCGGATCGAGCCGAGCCCCTGGCTGAACACCTGGTTCGACGGCGCGTAGTCGAGCAGGTGGTCACCCTCGACCGCGCCCAGCAGACCGCGCCGGTAGTCGGCGATGACCAGCCGCGCCTGGGCCGGGGTGTACCGCTCGGCGATCCCCCGGGCGATCAGCCGCAGCAGGTTGGTCTTGCCGCACTCGGCGTCGCCGAACACGGTCAGGTGCGGCTCGCCGGCCAGGTCCAGGTAGACCGGGGCGAGCGCCGACTCGTTCACGCCGATCGGGATGCCCGGGGCGGACCGGTCGATGACCTTCGCCAGCTCGGTGACCGTCAGCTTGCGCGGCAGCAGCCGGACCTTCGGCGCCGGCGGCCCCGGCCAGTTCGCCGCGACGTGACCCGCGAGCGCCACCGACGCCTCGGTCAGGTCCTCGATGTCGCGCTTGCCGTCGATCCGCGAGATCGCGGTCAGGAAGTGCAACTTGTCCCGGGTCAGGCCGCGGCCGGGCGCGCCCACCGGCACGTTCTGTGCCGCCCGCCGGTCGATCTCCGACTCCGACGGGTCACCCAGCCGCAGCTCCAGCTTGGTGCCGAGCAGATCCCGCATGTTGATCCGGATCTCCGCCCACCGCACCGCCGTGATCACCACATGGACGCCGAAGCCGAGACCCCGGTTCGCCAGGTTCGTGATCGTCTGCTCCAGCTCCTCGTACTCCTGGCGCAGCGTGTTCCAGCCGTCCACCACGAGGAAGACGTCACCGAACGGGTCGTCGGCGAACTCACCGGCCGCCCGGCGGCGCCGGTAGCTCGCCACCGAGTCGATGCCGTGCTGGGTGAACCGGTTCTCCCGCTCGTCGATCACGGCGACCACCTCGGCCACCGTCCGCCGGACCGCCTCCACGTCCCGCCGGCCCGCGACACCCGAGGTGTGCGGCAGCCCGTCCAGGCTGCGCAGCGCGCCGCCGCCGAAGTCGAGGCAGAAGAACTGCACCTCGCGCGGCGTGTGGGTCAGCGCCAGCGAGGCCAGCATCGAGCGCAGCATGGTGCTCTTGCCGCTCAGCGACGCCCCGACGATCACCACGTTGCCGCCGGCCCCGGCCAGGTCGACCATCATCGGGTCGCGGCGCTGCTCGTACGGCCGGTCCACGATGCCGACCGGCACGGCGAGCCGGCCGCGGCCCGGCCAGTCGGCGGTGGTCAGGCCGAACGTCGGGTGCACGCTCAGCTTGGGCAGCAGCTCGGCCAGCCCGGACGGCTCGGCCAGCGGCGGCAACCAGACCTGGTGCGCCGGCTTGCCCCGGCCCTTGAGCTGGTCGATCAGCACGTCCAGCATCGCCACGGCCTTGCCGTCGCCGCTCTGCTCCGGCTCCGGGGCCGCCTCGGCGGGGCTCGGCTGGGCCGGCACCGGCACGTAGTCGATGCCGTACGGGACGATCCGGCGCTGCACCTGCGCCCGGGTGGAGCGCTGCACCTGCCCCGGCGCCCGGTACGGGCCGGACACGTACGCGGCGCGGAACCGCAGCATGGTCGCGGTGTCGGTCTTCAGGTAGCCGTGACCCGGCGCGCTGGGCAGCTCGTACGCGTCCGGCACGCCGAGCACGATCCGGCTCTCCACCGCCGAGAACGTGCGCAGACCGATCCGGTACGACAGGTGCGTGTCCAGGCCGCGCAGCTTGCCCTCCTCCAGCCGCTGCGAGGCGAGCAGCAGGTGCACGCCGAGCGACCGGCCGAGGCGGCCGATCATCACGAACAGGTCGATGAAGTCCGGCTTGGCGGCCAGCAGCTCGGAGAACTCGTCACAGATGATCAGCAGGCTGGGCATCGGCTCCAGCGGCTCACCGGCGGCCCGCGCCTTCTCGTAGTCGTACCGGGAGACGTAGTTGCCCGCCGCCCGCAGCACCTCCTGCCGGCGGTTCATCTCACCGGCCAGCGCGTCCCGCATGCGGTCGACCAGCGGCAGCTCGTCGGAGAGGTTGGTGATCACCGCACTGGTGTGCGGCAACGCGTCCAGCGAGGCGAAGGTGGCGCCGCCCTTGAAGTCGACGAGGACGAAGTTCAGCTCCTCCGACGAGTGCGTCACCGCGAGCGCCGCGACCACCGTACGCAGCAGCTCGCTCTTGCCGGAACCGGTCGCGCCGATCACCAGGCCGTGCGGGCCCATGCCCTCGTGCGCGGACTCCTTGAAGTCCAGCTCCACCACGTTGCCGTCCGGTCCCAGGCCGAGCGGGATGCGCAGCCGGTCGCGGTGGCTGCGCGGACGCCAGGTCTGCCGGGTGTCCACTGTGGCGGCGTCGCCGACGCCGAGCAGGTCGGGCAGCTCCATGCTGCGGGCCAGCGGCTCCTCGGTGCTGGCGCCCTGCTGCTGGGAGAGCCGGAACGGGGCGATCTGCCGGGCCAGCCCCTCGGCCGCGCTCAGGGACAGCCGGTCCGGCCGGCCGAGCCGCGAGGTGGCGGTGCCGCGGACCAGGTCGAGCCCGGTGCCGTCCCCGGCGTCCAGGCAGAGCAGCCAGCGCCCGGCGTCGCGCGGGACCGCGCCGGACAGGTCGAACACGGTCGTGCCGAGCAGGCCCGGGCCGGTCAGCGCGCACGTCGCCGAGACCTCGCCGCCGTCCAGCACCACCACCACGTGCGGCGCGGTGGTCAGCGGCTTCGCCTCCGGCGCGAACCGGGGCCGACCGCCCAGATCCTGGGCCAGCGCGGTCTCCGCCTCGTCCAGCGCGGCGAACACCATCCGGCGCGCGCCCGCCGCGTCCGTACGCCCCGGGTGCTGGGCGTGCGGCAGCCACTTCACCCAGTCCCAGGCCGCCTGCCGGTCCGGCGCGGCCACCACGACCACCAGGAGGTCCTCCGGGGCGTGGAACGTGACGAGCTGGCCCAGCGCGGCCCGGGTCAGGTCGAGCACCGGCTCCCGGTCGCCGCGCAACGCGATCCGGCTGAACGCGCGCAGCGACAGCGCGGTCGGCAGGTCCGGCACGCTGGAGTGGGCCCGGACGAACCGGCGCAGCGCGATCGCGCTCATCGGTTCCAGGTCCTCCACCGGCTTGGTCTCCGGCGGCACGATCTCCACCGCCAGCCGCTGCGGGCCGAGCGCGATCCGCACCTCGCCGAAGTCGTCCTCGGTGATCCGCCGCTCCCAGAGCCGGCGGGAGGCGGCGATCGACCAGAGCGCGTCCGGCTCCGGGTGCCGCCAGGTCATCGCGGCGCGCTGCTGCTCGGCCGCCCGCCGGGTGCGCTTGCGCATCTGCGCGAGATAGCGCATGTAGTCGCGCCGCTGCGCGTTCAGCTCGGCCTTGTCGTTGCCGCCGTTGCCGAGCGTGCCGATCGCCATGCCCAACATGGACACACCGAACAGGCCACCCGCGACGTACGTCATCATGCCGCCGCCACGGCCGGCGTAGAGGAACGCCATCGCGCCGACGCCGCAGAGCATCGGCAGGATCATCAGGACCTGGCCCATGCCCTTGGCCTGCGGCTCCGGCAGCTCGGGCGGGGATTCCAGCAGCACCTCGCCGCGCGGCAGCGCGGGCCCCGGTTGACGCGGAAGTCGGCGGAACACCACCGTACTCACGGCTCTCCCCTCCCCAGAAGTGGCCCTGATCGTGGTCTACCACCGCCGGTGAGCGTCGGGTGGGCAACCTGTGCGACAGCCATCGTAGGTAATCTCCCGGTGGCGTCGTGGACCCGTGGGGGGCGACGCCGACGGCCCAGCGGATCGTATGCGAGCACGAGGAGGCCACTGTGGCGACGAAGACGGCGACCGGTGGGCTGAGCCGGATCACCATCGTGGCGCCGCGTACCAGGATGGATCTGGCGCTGCCGTCCGACGTGCCGCTCGCCGATCTGCTTCCCACGCTGCTGCGGTACGCGGGCGAGGACCTGGCCGACGAGGGCGTACGGCACGGCGGCTGGGCACTGTCCCGGCTCGGCGGTCAGCCGCTCGACGGCGGCCGGACCGCCGCGCAGCTCGGCGTACGCGACGGCGAGGTGCTCTACTTCAACCCGCGAGCCGCGACCGCCCCCGAGATCGTCTTCGACGACGTGGTGGACGCGGTCGCCACCTCCACCACCCAGCGGGCGGGCGCCTGGCAGGTCGGCACCACGCGGACGTTCGCGATCCTGCTGGCCGCCTCGGCGCTCGCCGCGGGCGCGGTGGCGACGCTGCTCACCGGCCCGCCGCAGCTACCCGGCGCGGCCGCCGCGTTCGTGGTCGCGGTGGCGCTGCTG
This sequence comes from Micromonospora sp. CPM1, assembly GCF_023896895.1. Classification (NCBI taxonomy): domain Bacteria; kingdom Bacillati; phylum Actinomycetota; class Actinomycetes; order Micromonosporales; family Micromonosporaceae; genus Micromonospora; species Micromonospora sp. CPM1. Next base: position 153,696 of record NZ_JAMHIU010000010.1, on the reverse strand, counting down.
GTCGGCGCCGCGGTGCTGTCCCGCGCCGCCGGCGACAGCCGCACCGGCGCGGTGCTGGCCCTGGTCGGGATCGGTTACGCGGGCGTCGGCGGCCTGCTGGTGCTGGCCGGGGACCGGACGCTCGGCGAGCTGGCCAGTCCGCACGTCCTGCTCGCCGGCACCGCCGTGGTGGTCTTCGGCGCGGTCGCCGCGCTCGCCGTCGGCGACCGCCTGCCGCTGTTCCTCGGCGCGGTGGGCGTGGGTGCGGCGGTCGGCCTCGGCGCGGTGCTCAGCCTGGCCTTCGACATCGGCGCGGCGGCCTCGGCGGCGGTGGTCGCGACGGTCGCGTTCGGCGCGCTGCCCGCGCTGCCGATGCTCGCCTACCGCCTGGCCCGGCTGCCGGTGCCGTCCATCCCCACCGGCCCGGACGACCTCAAGACCGACACCGAGTCGGTGGACGGGCCGTCGGTGCTGCGCAACAGCGAGCGCGCCGACGCGTTCCTCACCGGCCTGCTCTGGACCGTCTCGCTGCTGGTGCTCGGCGGCGAGGTGGTGCTGGCCGGGAACGGCCGGCTCCCGGCGGTCCTGCTCTGCCTGGTGCTGGCGCTGCTGTCGCTGCTGCGGGCACGCCCGTTCCTGAGCCGCGCCCAGCGCACGCCGGTGCTGCTGTCCGGCACCGTCGGCCTGGGGCTGGTCGCCGCCGCCACGTTCGCCGCCGGCTCGCTGGCGACACGCCTCGGGCTGATCCTGGGCGGCCTGGCCGTGCTGGCCGTGATCAGCCTGGTCTACGGCCTGACCGTGGCCGGCAAGCGGATCTCCCCGGTCTGGGGCCGGACCCTGGACATCGTCGAGATCCTGCTGATCATCGCGCTGGTGCCGCTGGCCGTCTGGGTGTGCGGCGCGTACGGCTGGATCGTCAACCTTCGACCGTGACGGTCCCCATCGCGGTGCCGACCGGCGCGGTGGCGTAGACGCCGGGGCCGTGCTGGCCGTCCAGCGGGCGGGCCGGCACGCCCGCGCGCCGGGCCATCTCCCGGACCGCCTTCACCAGCGCCTCGGCGTGCCCGTCCATGGCTGCCACCCGCAGCAGCGGCGGCACCTGCCGGCCGCCCGGGAGCACCACCGCGGCGACCGTGTGCGAGGGCGCCGAGGTGGCGGTGACGGCGTCCACCAGCGCGCCGAGCGAGCCGTTGGGGCGTACCCGCAGGGCCAGGCAGCGCTGCGTCCAGCCGCCTCCGCGCAGGCTGGTCCACGTCTCCACCGGGGACTCCGGCGCCAGGTCGAGCCCGGCTCCGGACACCACCGCCGCGTGCAGCTCGTTCCGGTCGAGCACCCGGTGACCGAGGCCGGCGGCGTTGAGCGCCTTGCCGAGCCGGCCCACCCCGGCCGCCACCGTGCGGTGCACGCCGCGCAGACCGCCGCCACGGCTCACCGCCTCGGCCCGCGCGTCGGACACCGACAGGCGCAGCGCCACCCACACGGTCCGGTACGCCGACGGCGGCGCGCCGGGCGCCGGGTACCAGACCAGGGTGTGCGAGACGACCTGGGTCTGGGTGACCGGGCCGGAGAAGTCGGCGAGCACCGCCAGGGCGCGGTCCACCACGGCCGCCTCGATCGAGCCGGCGGGCGCGCCGGGACGGCCGGTCAGCGCCAGCGCGGCGAACCAGCCCCGGTCGTCCTGCCCGATGCCGAGCCGGGTGCCGCGCTCGGTCAGCTCCACCACCGTCAGCTCCGGGGCGAGCGCGGCCAGCCTCGGGTCACCACCGGGCGCCGCGCCCCGGGCCCGGTCGCGGCGCCGGCGCAGCCGGCGACGGAGCATCAGATCCTCGTACCACCAGCGGCCGCCGCGGCGCGCGAACGCCGCGACCACCGCCAGCAGCGCCAGGACCGCCACCACCCCGAGCAGCCACGCCGGGCCGGCGGTGGCGAACCAGACCGCGAGCGCGGCGCACTCCACCACCACGAGCTGCCCGACCACGACCGGGCCGAGCCGTCCCCGGCGGCGCTTGTCGGCGGGGGTGACCGGCCGGTCCGGCGGTACGGCGGGAACGGTGGCGGTACGACCGGGTGGCGCCTGGAGCTGCGTCATCGGTGTGCGTCCCTTCTGGACATCCTGGGCATCCGCCGGGCGGGTGCGGTCGTTCGGGCGGCGGACGGGGTCCGGCGCACCCCCGACGGCCCCTTATCGTAGGGAAGCCCGCGGCGCCGTTCGGTCCTGTCGCCGTGGACCCACCCCCGCCGGAGGTTAGTCATGCGGACCCGCCGCGATCAGGTGCAGGCGTACCGCTTCGTCACCCGCCGCATCGTCTCGGCGCTGCTCTCCGGTGATCCGGAGACCAACGACCTGCCGATGCGCCGCCTCGGCATGGCGGTGTTCGGCAGCGTCATCGCGGCGGCCGTGGTGCTCGGCGGCGTGGGCGCGTACGGGCAGCTCACCAGCAACTCCGCGCCGCTGGAGCCGAACACGCTGGTGATCGAGCGGGAGACCGGCGCGACGTACTACTTCGGCGAGGACAAGGTGCTGCGCCCGACGCTCAACTACGCCTCGGCGCGGCTGATCGTCAACGACGCCGCGGCGCAGCCGCGCACCATGTCCCAGGCGTCGATCAAGGACCGTCCACGCGGGCGGCTGGTCGGCATCGTGGGCGCCCCGGACGACCTGCCGGACCGCAAGTCGCTGGTCGGGCTCCCCTGGTCGGTGTGCGACGTGCCGGATCCGAACGACCCGCAGCGCTCCACCACGCACCTGGTGATCGACCGCGCGCTGCCCGGCGGCACGGCGCTCACCGACCGGGCCGTGGTGGTGCGGACCAGCGACGCCCGCTACCTGCTCACTGGCGGTTCCCGGCTGCGGGTCGCCGGTGACGAGCAGGCGCTGGTGGCGTTGAAGATGGCCGGCGCGACGAACCTGACCGTCGGGCAGCAACTGCTGAACGCGGTGCCGGTCGGGCCGGTGCTGCGCAAGCCGACGATCGCCGGGGACGGCAGCGCCAGCGGGCTGACGGTGGCCGACCGGCCGGCCCGGATCGGCCAGGTCTACCAGGCCGCCGGCCAGTACTACGTGCTCACCCGGCAGGGGCTGGCGACCGTCCGCGAGGTGACCGCGCTGCTGCTGCTCGGCGGCGGCGGCGAGGTGACGCAGATCACTCCGGACGAGGCGGGCCGGCTCCTCACCGACCAGCGCCTGGACGCGGACGGCCTGCCGGCCCGGCTGCCGACGCTGCACGAGGTCCGTCCGGGACGGACGGTGCTCTGCGCCACCTACCGGCCCGGCCCGGCCGGTCAGCCGCCGGCCACCACGCTGGAGGTCTTCGACTCCCCGCCGGCCGAGCTGACCTCGGCGACCGCGATGCCGGCCCGGCAGGGCGCCCGGGACGCGGTACGCACCGCCGAGAGCGTGCTGCTGCCCGGCGGCAAGGGCGTGCTGGTGCAGGCCACGGCCGGGGAGAGCGGCAAGGCGGCGGCCGGCTCGACGGTCTACCTGATCACCGCCCAGGGCATCCGCTATCCGCTCGGCACCGCCGGGGGCGACGCGAAGAGCGCGCTCGGGTACGGCGACGTGACGCCGCTCGCCGTACCCGCCTCGCTGCTGGCGCTGGTGCCGACCGGTCCGACGCTGTCCCGCGAGGACGCGATGACCTACTTCGATGCGTCGACGCCACCGGGGGCCACCGCGACGCCCTCGGCCGGTGGCGCGGCGGCGCAGGTCCAGGGCGGTTGACCGGCCCCGGGCCGATCCGAAGTGGAGGATCTCCGTCACGGGTCGCCCGGGTTGGCCCGCTTCGACTAACCTGAGTACGGCGAACGGTTATCGACGATGACTACGGGGATGCAGCCATGACGGGGCGCACGACAGTAGACGTACTGTCCTTGGAGGACTTTCACCAGCGGCTCGAGCGGCGCCTGAACGAGGCGGAGTCGGTGTTGCGCAAGCTCAACACCCAGATGCAGTGCCGCCCGCCGGCGCTCGGCACGTTCACCGACGCGACCGACAACGCACGTCGCTACTCCGAGACCCACCAGAGCTACGTCAACCACGTCGACCGGCTGCGCCGGGCGATCCTGGCCGCCCGCGAGGCGACCCACAAGATCATGACGAACTACAAGACCGCCGAGGCCCGCAACGCCGCCGCCGCGGCCGACATCGCCGCCGCCCTCTCCGGGCTGAACGAGGCGATGAAGCAGCCGAAGGAGGACCCGCGTGTCTGAGTACACCCGGCGCTACGAGCACGTCAGTCACGAAGAGCTCTACCAGGGCGTCAACGCCGGCGACCCGAAGCAGATCGAGGCGCTCAGCGCCCAGTGGACCTCCCTGAAGGGCACGCTCGACGATCTCGGCCGCGACCTGACCGCCGACCTGGAGGCGCTGGCGAAGACCTGGACCGGCGACGCCGCGCGCGAGTTCCACCGCCGGCTGGACATGGTCGTCCGCTACTCCGGCAACCTCGCCGAGGGCATGACGGGTATCCGACAGGGCCTCGACATGATGTCCAGCGAGCTGCGGGCCGCCCAGTCCAAGGCGGAGAGCCCGGAGAAGACCGACGACAACGACAAGCTGCTCTCCGGCGCCGGCAAGGGCTTCCTGATCGGTGGCGCCCCCGGCGCGGTGATCGGCGGGATCGTCGGCCACCAGCAGGACAAGGCCGAGCAGGAGAAGGCGCACCAGCGGATGGTGCAGGTCGTGGCGAAGCTCGCCGAGGGCTACGACTTCTCGGCGTACGGCCGGATCGTCGTACCCGACCCGCCGGAGACCGAGCTGCCCGGCCACACCGGCAACGGTGACCCGACGCTGCAGAACGGGCCGTCGGTGAAGACGCCGTCGTCCGGCCCGAGCCTGGGCAGCTTCGGCCCGGGCGCGAGCGCCACCGCCACCACGTCGGGCGTGCACCACACGGCCCCGACCGGCGGCACGCCGGGCGAGGGCACGCCGGGTGCGGGCACCCCTGGTGGTCAGCCCGGCGCCGGTGCTCCGGGTTCGGTGCCGGTCGGCGGCACCGTCGACCCGGGCGGCACCTCGCTCGCCGGCGCCGCTCCGCTGACCAGCACCGTCGGCGGTCCGACGATCGGCGGCGGCCCGGGCTTCGGTCCCGGCGGCGCCGGCCCGACGACGATGACCGCAGGTGGAGGCGGTGGTGCCCTCTACGGCGCCCCCGGCGTCCTGAGCACCGGCTCGCTCGCGGGCACCGGCGCCAACTCGGCGTCGGCGGCTCGTCTCGGCGGCATGCCCGGCGCCGACAACCGCTCCGCCGCCGGCACGGGCCGGCTCACCTCCGGTCGCGGCCTCGTGGTCGACGCCGGGAGCAAGTCCGCCGAGCGCACCGGCGGCGCCACCGGTCGGCCCGCGATGGCCGGCCGCGGCGGCGTGCTGGGCGGGCGCGGCGGCCACGGCGACGACGAGTCCGACGGCCGGCTGACCTGGCTCACCGAGGACGAGATGGTCTGGGGCGACGGTGACGCCGCCCCGCCGCCGGTGCTCGGCGGCAACTGACCCCGGCATCCACGAGACGGCGCGGCACCCCGGCAGGGGCGCCGCGCCGTCGCGCGTCGGGCCCCGCGTGGGCCTCCGTCCACACCGACCCGTGGGGTGGCTCACGTAAACCGCAAGATCCTTGAGCTGCGAGATCCTCCGCCGACCGATAGGTTGAAACGGTGCTGCCCGTAGCGTTCGCCCCGTCCACCTGGACGGCGACGCTGCGCCGAATCGCCCGCACGGCCGTGGCCGGCCTGGTGCTGATCGTCGGCCTCCAGGGCATCGCCGCCGCACCCGCCCACGCCGACGCGGCCTCGCACGCCACCGTCGCCTCGCACGCCGTCGCCACCGAGCACGTCGGGGCGATCAAGCACGTCGGGGCGATCAAGCACGTCACCGCCGTCGGGCACGCCGCGACGCGGCAGGCGGTCACGACCGGCGCCGCACGTTCCGCCGAACTCACGGCGACCGACGCCCCGACCGCCGCGCTGCGGACCACCGGTCCCGGCACCGGCCCGGCCGTCACCGAAGCGCCTTCCGCCGACTCCGCCGGGCCCGTTCCCGGCGTCGAGGTGGTCGCCGCCGCCGACCCCGGCCGGGCGGACATCGCCCGTCGCGGTCCGCCACGCGCCTGACCGGGCGCCTTCCGGTACGCCCCGGCGCGGTCCCACGGGCCGCACGCCGCGCGCCCTGCGCGCCTCCCGTCGCGTCTGAAGTCACGACGCGCACCCGCCCGGATGTCCGGGCCACAACCGTTGATCGTCCTTCGTTCCACCACGAGGTGCTGGTGATGCAGACCGTCTTCTCCACCGTCCTGCCCGACATGCCCGCGGCCGCCGTGATCTGGCTGGTCCTGCTCGCCGTGGCCGCGACAGTGGTCGCCGCGCTGATCGTCCGCCCGTCCCGGTTCCGTTCCGAACTGGTCGACCGGATCAGTGACGCCGCCCGGCCGAGCAGCATCGAACGCGCCGAGCGGGCCCGCGTACGGGACCAGGAGCGAATCCGCTACGCCGACGAGGTGGCCGTGGCGGCCTCCCGTGCGACCGCGACCGCCGAGCGGAGCCGCGCCGAGTGGCTGACCGCCCAGGAGGAGGCCGAGGCCGCCTGGCAGGCGTACCAGGCGGCCGAGGAGGACGTCCGGCGCCTGAGCGCCGCCGCGGCGCTGCCGCTGCCCCGGACCGCCAAGACCCCGGCCGAGTACGCCGACCGGGAGCGCTGGCTGCACCGGGCCGCGATGGACGCCCAGTGGCGCGACGAGATCACGGTGCGACAGCTCAGCGACATCCTCGGCGGCAACGGCTGGGATCCGAGCCGGCACCCGGTGGAGCAGGAACTGCTGCTGCGCCGGCTGGTCCGGGACAACATGGCGGCACGGCACCGCGCCGCCACGCAGCGGGAGCAGGCCGCCTGGCAGGCAGCCGAGCGGGCCGCGGCGGCGGCGCAGAGCCTGCGCGACGAGGCGTTCGCGGCACTGCACCCGGTCGCCGAGCCGCAGACCGCGCTCTCCATCGTGGGCTTCGCCGGCCCGGAGACCACCCGGGAACTGCCGGCCGGGACGGGCGCCGACGTCACCCGCGAGCTGCCGCCGGTGGCGCGCGGCCGGGCTGCCGTGGCGACCTGAGGACGCCGGCAGCGACCCGGCCACGGGGCGGGCGCCCCTCGCGGCGGGGACGACCGCCGGGCGTGGCGGGCCCGGCTCGGCTAGCGTGGTGACGTGTCCCGTGAAACCTGGGTGCTGGTCGTCCTCGCCGCCGTCCTCGCGGCGGCCATGCTGGCCGGGGCGGTGCTGCTCGCCATCCGGGTGATTCGCACCCGCCGCATGCTCGGCGCGCTCGGCGCCGGCGGCAAGGTCGCGTTCTACGGCGCGCTGATCTACACGATCCTGCCGGTGGACCTGCTGCCCGACCCGATCTACCTGGACGACATGGGCGTGCTGGCCGGCGCGCTGTTCTACCTGGGCCGGCTGGTCGCCAAGCACCGCGCCGAGCAGCGGGCCGCCGGGGAGTCCCCGGTGGCGACGTTGCCGCCCGGCGCGGCACCCCGCCGCTGAGACGTCACCGGGACGCGAGCGAGGAGACGACATGGCGGGACGGCACCGGTTGGAGCCGCACGACGAGCGGGTGGCCCGCTTCTTCGCGGACCGGCACCTCGCCACGCTCACCACACCGCGCGCCGACGGCACCCCGCACGTCGTACCCGTGGGAGTGACCTTCGACCCGGCGGCCCGGCTGGCCCGGGTGATCACCTCGGCCGGGTCGGCCAAGGCCCGGCACGTCGCGGCGGCCGGACCGGACGGCGTCCCGGTCGCGGTGTGCCAGGTCGACGGCCGGTGGTGGCTGACCGTGGAGGGCCGGGCGGTGCTGCGCCGCGACCCGGAGTCGGTGGCCGAGGCGGAGCGCCGGTACGCCGAGCGGTATCGCACGCCGCGTCCGAATCCGGAACGGGTGGTCATCGAGATCGCGGTGACCGGGCTCCTGGGAAGTCTCCCCGGCTGAGGCGTCTGTCCGGTTCCGCGGTGGCCCCGGTCACGCCTGGAAATGGGCTGCCGCGGCAGGGCGGTTGAACTCTCCGTACGCCGAGCGCCACTCCTGGTGCCGCGTCTCCCGCACGGAGCCGTCGACCCCCGAATGGAGCCTCGACCATGAACCCGATCATCCGTAAGTGTGTGCTGTCCGTCGCCGGTCTGGCCGCCGCCGGCGGTGCCGTCGCCGGTCCGGCCGTCGCCGCCCACGCCGCCCCGGTCAAGGGCAAGGGCGACCGCACCGCCGACTACGAGTACCAGGCGCAGCCGAACTTCTTCTACTGCGGTCCCGCCTCGACCCGGATCGCGCTGTCGGCCGAGGGCAAGGACGTGAGCCAGGACGAGCTGGCCGCCAAGCTCGGCACCACCGAGAACGGCACCGACTCGGCCATCGACATCACCCGGGTGCTCAACGAGTACACCGGAGGCAAGTACCGGACCACCGAGATCCGCGACGACGTGGCCACCCGGGAGCAGGTCGAACGCCTGCGCGCGGACATCCGTACCGCTGTGGACGACGACCGGCCGGTGGTGGCGAACATCCTGGGCGGCGCCCGGGACATCGACGGGGTGGAGCACAGCTACCCCGGCCACTACGTGACTGTCGTGCGGTACGAGGGTGACGGCGACCGGGTGCTGATCGCCGACCCGGCCCGGCCGGACGAGCCGACGTACTGGATGGACGTGACCGAGCTGGCCAACTGGATCGCCGGCCGCGGTTACAGCTCCTGACCCGCGACGCCTGACGGACGGGCCGGTCTCCCCTGTGGAGGCCGGCCCGACGCCGCGGCGGCCACGCTCCCCTCGGGGGGCGTGGCCGCCGTCGTGTTCCGGCCTCTGAGCGGGTGTACGTCAGCGACCGGTGTCGCCTTCGCCGGTGCGCTGCTGCGCGGCGTCGACACCCTTGTCGATCTGGTTGTCGTACTTGCCGCCGCTGCGCTTGTCGGCCGCGTCACCCGCCTTCTCGATGCCCTGGTCGACCTGCTTGTCGTGCTTGTCCGCGAAGTCCTTGGCCTTGTCCATGAAGTCGCTCATGTCGGATCTCCCTTCGATACGTTGAATGCCTTCCCTAAGGCCGGGGGCACAAACACCGGGTGGGCGGTTGCGGCCCTGGTGTCGGATCGACCCGCGTCGGGTACCAACGGCCACGATCGAGGAGGGCGACGTGGACGACGACGCTGGAATACCCGGGCGGGCACCGGCCGCCGGACCGCGGCAGACCTGGGCCGGACTGCCCTGGCCGGTACGGACGGCGGTCACCTGGAGCGCCTGCCTGCTGGTGGTGACGGCCGGGCTGTGGCTGCTGGGGCAGATCGCCGTCCTGCTCGCGCCGCTGGCGGTGGCGCTGGCCGGCACGCTCTTCCTCGCCGCGCTGCTCGACCCGGTGCTGGTGCGCCTGCGCCGGCTGCGGGTGCCGGCCGGGCTCGCCGCGCTGCTGAGCATCCTGCTGCTGCTCGGCATCCTGGGCGGCGCGGGCGTCCTGGTCTGGAACCTCACCGCGAGCCAGTTCGGCGAGCTGAGCCAGCAGCTCGACGAGGGGTTGCAGCGCACCCGCGACTTCGTCACGTCCAGCCTGCCGGTCACCGACCAGCAGCTCGACCGGCTCGTGGAGCAGATCCGGCAGGGCCTGAGCAGCGGTGCGCCCGACCCGGTCGCCGGGGCGCGCAAGGTCGCCGAGGTCGCGGGGGCGATGCTGCTCGCCCTGGTGCTGCTGTTCTTCCTGCTCAAGGACGGCCGCTCGATGTGGCACTGGGTGCTGCGCCGGCTGACCGGCCCGCGCCGGGAGCTGACCGCCGAGGCGGGACGGGCGGGCTGGCGGACGCTCGGCGCGTACAGCCGGGGCACGATGATCATCGCGGCCATCGACGCCATCGGCATCGGGCTGGCCCTGGTCGTCCTGCGTGTCCCGCTGGCCCTGCCGCTCGCCCTGATCACGTTCCTCGGCGGGTTCGTGCCGATCATCGGCGCCACGGTGGCCGGTGCGGTGGCGGTGCTCGTCGCGCTGGCCGCGAACGGTCCCACCACCGCCCTGCTGACCCTGGCCGCCGTGATCGCCGTCCAGCAGATCGAGGGCAACCTGCTGGAACCGCTCGTCATGCGGCGGCAGGTGCAGCTGCACCCGGCGGTCATCCTCGTGGTGGTCACGGCCGGCACGCTGGTCGCCGGGGTAGCCGGCGCGTTCGTGTCGGTGCCGATCGCGGCGGTGCTGTGGCGGGTGCTGGACACCGTGCAGCGGCACCGCGCCGCCGAACGGAACGGCACCGGCGTTCCCGCACCGACCGCCGACCCGGGCCGCGCCGCCGAGGCAGCGGGCTGACGACCGGCGCGGTCCGACTGCCGGCGCGGTCCGACAGCGCGTGGCGCGGGCTGGCGGCCGCACGAGGTGAGGGCCGCCCGGCCGCCGCTGCCGTTCCATGCGGGCCGGCGCGAGTGCCGGTCAGGCGGGATGCGGCTGGCGCAGGTGCGTGGTGAACCACGTACCTGCCTGGTCGGCCACCTGCTCCAGCGTGCCGGGCTCCTCGAACAGGTGCGTGGCGCCGGGCACGACGCGCAGCTCCGCCACCTCGCCCAGCGCGTCCCGGGCCTGCTCGTTGAGCACGATCACCTGCTCGTCCAGGCCGCCGACGAGCAGGAGCGTCGGTGCGCGTACCGCGGCCAGTGAGCTGCCGGCCAGGTCGGGCCGGCCGCCCCGGGAGACCACAGCGCCCACCCGGTCCGCCCGGGCCGCGGCGGCGACGAGTGCGGCGGCGGCGCCGGTGCTGGCGCCGAACAGCCCGATCGGGAGCCGCCCCAGCTCCGGGTCGGCACCCATCCAGTCGACGATCCCGGCCAGGCGCTCGGCCAGCATCCCGATGTCGAAGCGCAGCTCGGCGGTGACCTCGTCCCGGGCCTCCTCGTCGGCCGTGAGAAGGTCGACGAGCATCGTGGCGAGCCCGCGTTCGTTGAGCGCGCGCCCGACGGCCATGTTGCGCGGGCTGTGCCGCGAGCTGCCGCTCCCGTGCGCGAACAGCACCACCCCCCGCGCCCCGGCCGGCACCACCACGTCCCCCACGAGCCCGCCGTCCACCACAGGCACCGAGACCTCACGCATCTCCTTCACCCCCCGCTCTCACCCACCGCATACCCCCCACCCCGACGATCATGAAGTTGACGGCCCAGAAAGCGCTCCCCCCACCCGCCAACCTCATGATCACCCGCCCGATCGCGTCGATCATGAAGTTGGCGGCGGATTTCGAGATCCACAACGCCGCCAAGTTCATGATCGACAGGAGACAGCAGGGGGAAACGGACGCGTGTGGGGTTGCGTTGACGTCGGCGGCAAGGTTTAGCGTCGACCTGGCAGTGAGGGACGGGGGCGGCGGATGCGGATCGGGGAGCTGGCGCAGCGGGCCGGTACGAGCACCCGCACCCTGCGCTACTACGAGGCCCACGGGCTGGTCCGGCCGAACCGGTCCGCCAACGGATACCGGGTCTACGACGAGGCGGAACTGCGCGTCGTCCGCGAGATCCGGTCCCTGCTGGCGATCGGCTTCGGCCTGGACGACATCCGCCCGTTCGTCGCCTGCCTGCGCGCCGGAAACGACTCCGGTGACGTCTGCCCCGATTCGGTGGCGGTGCTGCGGCGCAAGCTCGCCGAGGTGGACGACTACCTCGACCGGCTCGGCGACGTCCGCCGCCGGCTGCACGACCAGCTCGCCCACGCGATCGCCCAACGGGAGGAAACATGCCTCAGGACACGGGGACCGGCCGGCTGAACCCGGTCACCGACGACACGTTCGCGGCCACGGTGCTGGCCGCCGACCGGCCGGTGGTGGTGGACTTCTGGGCCGAGTGGTGCCCGCCGTGCCGGGTGGTGTCGAAGCACCTCGCCGAGCTGGCCGAGGAGTTCGGTGACGCGCTGCGCTTCGTCACCCTCAACACCGACGAGAACCCGGCCACCGCACGCGCCCACCGCATCATGTCCGCGCCGACCATGCTGGTGTTCCGGGGCGGTGAGGTGGTCGGCTCCATCGTCGGCTCCCGCCCCAAGGACCACCTGCGGCGCAGCTTCGCCCAGCACCTGGACGGTTGAGCCGCCGCCGGGCGGGAACGCGCCGGGTGACCACGGACCCCGACCGATCGCGAGGATCGTCATGGCGAAACAGGACAGGTCCCGGGAACAGGAACTCACCGACCAGGAACGCCGTAAGCAGGAGCTGAAGGGCTCCCCGGACTGGGCCGACCGCGCCGCCACGGCGCGTACCGCCGACGATCCGCGGGCCACGGCGCCGCGTGACGCCGGCGGGCGTCCGTCCAACGGCCGCCAGTTCTGAGGTACGCGTACCGAGCGGTCCCGCCCTTCGTGGCGGGGCCGCTCAGTCCATGCGTTCCGGCAGGTGCATCAGCGGCGCGCGGCCCTGCGGCTGCTCCGGCTGCGGCCCGGTGGGGCGTGCCGGTGGCGGCACCGCCACGGTGACCGGCTGCGCGGAGGTGACCCGCAGCGGTTCGCCGTGATGCCGCAGCTCCACGACGGTGTCCGGGCCTCCGTTGCGCAGCGAGTACGTCGTCTGGTGCGGCCGGACGTCGACCCGCAACCGCATCCCCTGCCACTGGAGCGAGAACTCCAGGCGGCTGAGGCGGCTGGAGAGCCGGGGCGCGAAGGAGAGCGTCCCGTCGTGGTCCCGCAGCCCGCCGAACCCGGCCACCAGCGCGATCCAGGCACCGGCCAGGGACGCCATGTGCACGCCGTCGCGGGTGTTCTCGTTGAGGTCGTGCAGGTCCATCAGCGCGGCCTCGCGCAGGTAGCGGTGGGCCAGTTCGAGGTAGCCGACCTCGGCCGCGAGCACCGCCTGCGTGCAGGCGCTCAGCGACGAGTCGCGTACGGTGCGCCGCTCGTAGTAGACGAAGTTGCGCAGCTTCTCGGCGGCGCTGAACGCGTCGCCCCGCCAGTGCATGGCCAGCACCAGGTCGGCCTGCTTGACGACCTGCTTGCGGTAGAGGTCGAAGTACGGGTAGTGCAGCAGCAGCGGGTACTTCTCCGGCGGCGTGTGCTCGAAGTCCCACTCCTGGAAGCGGGTGAACCCCTCCACCTGCTCGTGCACCTCCGTCTCCGCGTCGTACGGGACGTGCATGTCGTTCGCGGCGTCCCGCCAGGCGGCGGCCTCCTCCTCGGTGACGCCGAGGTCGAGCGCCTGGTCCCGGTAGCGCATCGCGCAGTCCGCGGCGGTACGCAGGTTCCGCTGGGCCATCAGGTTGGTGTAGACGTTGTCGTTCTTGACCGCTGTGTACTCGTCCGGGCCGGTCACGCCGTCGATGTGGAACCGTCCGGCGCGGTCGTGGTGGCCGAGCGAGCGCCACAGCCGGGCGGTCTCGACCAGCAGTTCCAGGCCGATTTCCCGTTCCAGCGCCTCGTCGCCGGTGACCAGCACGTAGCGGCGCAGCGCGTCGGCGACGTCGGCGGCGATGTGGAACGCCGCGGTCCCGGCCGGCCAGTACGCCGACGACTCCGGCCCTTCGATGGTGCGCCACGGGAAGGCGGCGCCTTCGAGGTTGAGCGTGCGGGCGCGTTCCTGCGCCTGGGCCAGCGTGTCGTGCCGCCACTGCAACGCGTCCCGGACCGCTCCCGGCTGCGTGTACGTGAGCACCGGCAGCACGAACATCTCGGTGTCCCAGAACGCGTGGCCGTCGTACCCGGGGCCGGTGAGGCCCTTGGCCGAGATCGGCCGCCGTTCCGCGCGGGCGCCGGCCTGGAGGACGTGGAAGAGGCCGAACCGGACGGCCTGCTGCACCTCGGGGTCGCCTTCGACGCGCACGTCGGCGGCGTCCCAGAACGCGTCCAGGTATTCGCGCTGGGCCCGGCGCAGGCCGTCCCAGCCGTCGAGCCGGGCCGCGGCGAGCGCCGCGCCGACCTGGTCGCGCAGCGCCGGGAGGGACCGGCGGCTGGACCAGCCGTACGTGAGGTACTTGACCACCCGGAGCTTCTGGCCGGGCTTGAGCACGCAGCCGATGGTGGTGCGGACCCAGTCCTCGTACCCCTCGCTCTCGATCGTGGTGCGTTCGGGCCCGTCGACGTCGTGGCCCATCGCGGCGGCGACCCGCAGGCCGCTGACCTTGGTCCGGTGGATGAGCTGGCCGCCGTCGTCGGTGGTCAGTTCCTCCTCGGCCTGCAACGGCGACTCCAGGACGGCGGCCACCCGGGGGTCGCGGCTCTGCGGCGGCAGCGACTCGTTGGCGACCAGCTCGGACTGGAGGATCAGGCGCAGCGGCCCGTCGACCGGCTCCACCTCGTAGTGGATGGCGGCCACCGAGCGCTGGGTGAACGACACCAGCCGGGTGGTGCGGACCTTGACCTCGCGGCCGGCCGGCGAGCGCCAGTGCAGGTCCCGGTGGAGCGTGCCGGCGCGCATGTCGAGGACCCGCTCGTGGGCGAGCAGTTCGCCGTAGCGCACGTCGAGCGGCTCGTCGTCCACGAGCAGCCGGATCAGCTTGCCGTTGGTGACGTTGACGATGGTCTGCCCGGACTCGGGGAAACCGAAGCCCGCCTCCGCGTACGGCAGCGGGCGCAGCTCGTAGAAGGAGTTCAGGTAGGTGCCGGGCAGCCCGTGCGGCTCGCCCTCGTCGAGGTTGCCCCGCAGCCCGATGTGGCCGTTCGACAGCGCGAACACCGACTCGGACTGGGCCAGCACGTCCATGTCGAGTTGCATCTCCCGGACGTGCCAGGGCTCGACCGGGTACGCCCGTTCCCGGATCACGCGGCCGGCTCCGGGGCGAGAAGGTCGGCGAGGTCGGTGACCACCACGTCGGCGCCTTGCGCCAGCAGCTCGTCGGCCTGGCCGACCCGGTCGACGCCGATCACGTACCCGAATCCGCCGGCCCGCCCGGCGGCCACCCCGGCGAGGGCGTCCTCGAAGACGGCGGCCTGCGCCGGTTCGACGCCGAGCAGCCGGGCGCCTTCCAGGAACGTGTCGGGGTGCGGTTTGCCGCGCAGCCCGCTCGCGCGGGCGACCACGCCGTCCACCCGCGCCTCCAGCCAGCGGTCCAGCCCGGCGGCGTGGACCACGGCGGCGCAGTTGGCGCTGGCCGAGACGACCGCGCGGCGCAGCCCGGCCGTGGTGGCTGCCTCCAGGTAGCGCACCGAACCCTCGTACACCTCGACGCCGCGCTGCTCGATCTGCTGGAGCAGGACGACGTTCTTGCGGTTGCCGAGGCCGTTGACGGTGTCCGCCTCGGGCGGGTCGTCCGGCGATCCCTCGGGCAGCGTGATGCCGCGCGAGGCCAGGAATGTGCGCACCCCGTCGGCGCGCGGTCTGCCGTCCACGTACCGGTTGTAGTCCGGTCCGGGGTCGAACGGGTGGAACGGCTCGCCGGTTTCGGCCGACCGTCGCCGCAGGTACGCGTCGAACGTCTCCGCCCAGGCGGCGTTGTGCACCTTGGCGGTCTGCGTCAGCACACCGTCCAGATCGAAGAGACAAGCGCTCACGTGCGCGGGGAGGCCCAGCATCGCTTGAATCTATCCAGCGCTCGCCCCGGGCAAACCCCGTTCGGGGCTCAGCGGTTCGGGCGGAGCGTCCAGATCACGGTGAGCGAGGAGGTGAGCGTGCCGTCCTCGGTGCGGACCTCCACCTCGACCGGGAACTCCGGCCGCCGTCCGGCGTCCAGCTCCGCCAGCACCTCGGCGGGTACGCCGCCGAGCCGCGCGGTCGCCAGCACCGGCCCCACCGCCACCTTGAGGTAGCGGATGGTCGCGGTCACGGCCAGGGGTACGGCCCGGTCGAGCACCTGCCCGAACGCGGCCAGAACAACCGCGCCCGAGGCGGTCTCCCCCAGCGTGAACATGGCCCCGGCGTGCGGGCCGCCCACGTGGTTGTGGTGCGCCGGGTCGTCGGGGAGCCGGACCACGGCCCGGACCCCGCCCTCGGCCTCGGGCGCCACCTCGACGAACTCGATTCCGAGCGTGCGGGCGAACGGCACGGCGTCGAGGAGACCGGCCGCCACCTGGCGAGAGTCGATGCTCATGCCCGAACGCTACTCGCCAGTAACAACACCGGCAAGGCCGGTTCCCGGTCAGCCCGCGCTCAGGTCGGTACGCCGGACGATCCACCAGACGACGAGGAACGCCAGCGCGGTCAGGCCCAGATAGCCGCCGGCGACGATCAGGTGGAACTCGGGGATCCGGCTGCCCGGCTGGTACTGGAGGTGCTGCTGAAGGTTGTGCTCGACGAAGCAGGCGAGCGTCCGGCCGGTGCCGTTGTCGGGTGGGCAGAGTCGTTGCAGCTCGACCCCGCTGAGCTCTCGCCCCGAGGCGTCGAACGCGCCGGACGGCCCGTCGATCCCGTAGTCGATCATGCCGCCGCTGACGACCAGGGCGTTGTCGCGCAGCACACCCACACCCGGCCCGCCGATGACGCGGTGCGCGGTCAACGGCTCCATCAGCGTGGGGTAGCGCCACCGGACGAGGTAGTTCAGGCCGACGAAGCCGACGATCACGCCGAACACGGCCGGGAGCGTGCGCCTGATCGCGGCGCCGAGTGCGACGCCGACCGCGAACCAGCAGAGGCTGATCACGGCCGGAAGCATCGCGGTGTTGAGGAACGGCCCGTACTCGAACAGGCTCACCGGGGCGACCCGGGCCTGGAGTCGTTCCAGGTGATCACTGACGCCGGCGACGGCCGAGGTCACGGCCGCGACGAACAGGCCGAGCAGGGCCAGCCTCGTCCAGAGCCACCGCTGCGGCGAGACATCCTGGCTCCAGGCCAGCAGCAGGGTGCGCTGCTCGTGTTCCCTGGTCAGCACCGGGACGCCGACGAACACGCCGATCAGCAGCGGCATCCACTGCACCAGCTGCGACAGGACGGCCAGGGTCAGGACCAGGCTGGAGGAGCCGCCGAGCCGCCGGCCCTGTGGCGAGTCCTCCGCACAGAACGTCTCGTGGCACTGGTGCCACAGGCTCGTCAGCTCCACTGACAGGTAGGTCATCCAGCCCACCAGGACCGCGGCCAGGACCAGCGTGCCGATCACGGTCCAGCGGTGCTGACGCCAGGTCAGCCAGAGCAGACCGCGTACGCCCCCGGCACGCCCGAGGTCGCTCCGGCGGACCGTCGGGGCGGACAGTTGACCGATCGGGCTCATGCGGCTGCCTCCCGCTCGTGCGACACGGCGGCCGACGCCCTCAGGTGGGTCAGGATCAGCTCGTCCAGAGTGATGGGCTGGGCGGCCCAGCCGGGCGCCACGACGGCGTGCGCCGCCGGTGCCGCCGGCCGCCGGAGGACGAAGGTGGACTGGCGACCGGTGTGCTGCGCCTGGACGACTGTGCCCGGCCCGGGTGGCTGGTCGGCCCGGGGCCCGGTCAGCCGGACGTGGCTGTCGAGCAGTTCCTCCACGTCGCCGGTGAGGACGGGCCGGCCGGCGTCGAGCAGCAGCAGGTGGTCACCGACGCCGCTCAGCTCGGCGACGATGTGGGTCGACAGCATGACTGTCATGTCGTCGTCCGCGACCTCCGCCAGCAGCTCGCCTGTCACCTCGACGCGGGCCAGCGGATCCAGGTTCGCGAGGGGTTCGTCCAGCAGCAGCACCGCCGGGCGGGAGCCGAGCGCGACCGCCAGCGCGACCTGCGCCCGCTGCCCGCCGGACAGCTTGCCGCAGCGCCGGTCCAGCGGGACGGCGAAGCGGTCGAGCCACGACAGCGCCCGCCGCTGGTCCCACACCCGGTTCGTCGAGCGGCCGAAGCGCAGCATGTCCGACACGGTGAAGTCGCGGTAGAGCGGCTTGTCCTGGGCGAGGATCGCCACCCGGCTGCCGCCGTCGGCGGAACCGCCCCGCACCACCGGCCGGCCGTGCACCAGCACGGTGCCGCTGGTGGCCGCCAGGGTGCCGGCGATGATGCTCAGCAGCGTCGACTTGCCCGCGCCGTTCGCGCCGACCAGCGCGACGACCCGGTTGGCGGGCAGCGCGAACGAGCACTCCCGGAGCGCCCACACGGGGCCGTAGCGCCGGTTCAGGTCACGCGCCTCGACGGCGACCGGCCCGCCGCTCACGCCGCGCCCCCCACCTTCCGGGCCGCCGCGTTCTCCCTCGTCGCGGGTGTCGCGTTCTCCGCGATCACCGAGGCGAGCAGCGCTTGGACGTCCTCGTCCTCCAGACCGGCCTCCCGGGCCTGGCCGAGCCACCGGGCCAGGCTGCCGCGCAGGCGGGCCATGACGTGTGGATCGGCGTGCCCGAGCGTGCCGCTGACGAACGTGCCCGCGCCCTGCCTTGCCTCCACCAGGCCGGACAGTTCCAGCTCCCGGTAGGCCTTGAGCACAGTGGTCGGGTTGACGGTGCACGAGGTCACCACGCTGCGCACGGTGGGGAGCTGGTCCCCGGGGCGCAGCGTCCCGATCCGCAACGCCTCACGGACCTGCCGCACGAGCTGGGCGTACGCGGGGACGCTACTGGACCGGTCGACATGAAAGTTGATCACACTGGTGACCCTCCGTCAGATTGTTATGGTTAAGTAGAACACCAGTTAAACGACATGGCAACGACCGGACGGCGTTTCGGAGGCTGCCGACTCCGGGTAGCGAGTGGCCCATGAACCGCGATCTCGCGCGCGGGCTGACGGTGGCGTGGGCGCTGCCGGAGTTCCGCGACGGGCTGCGTCACCTCGTCGACCTCGACGAGGTGACGGTGCTGCTGGCCGCGCTGTCCCTGCCGGACCGCGACCGCGAGGTCGAGCGGAGCGCGCTCGGCCTGCTGCGGTCCGGGCTCGACAGCACCGAGGTCCGGGAGGCGGTGTTGCTGCTGCTGGAGCGGGACACCGTACGCCGGCCGCTCGTCGCCGCGGCGGTGGAGCCGCTCGCCGACCGGCCCGGCCTGGTCACCGCCGTCACGTCCGCGGCCGAGGATCCCCGGGTACGCCACGAGGTACGGGCGATGCTGGACAGCGCCGGCGTACGCGAGCTGATCTGGCGGGCGGTCGACGACCAGGTGAGCGACAACCGGTTCGGGCTGATCCGCCGGGCGGCGGTGCTGTTCGTCAGGCACCCCGGCGCACGGCGCCTGGGGTGGGCGCTCCGCCGGCACGGCGTGCTCCGCGAGCTGCGCCACAAGGCGTGATCCGGGGGGCCGTCGCGGCCGTCACTCGTATCCCATCGCGGGGATGATCTCGCCCAGTTCCCGCTCGACGTACGTGCGGGTGCCGGCGTCGAACTGGTCGTCGCGGTGCGCCAGCTTGTCCGCCTGGAACGTCGACGCGGTGACGGCGTCCTCGACGCCGAGCCGCTCGAACAGGGCCCGCCGCTGCCCGGGCCAGTCGGCCGCGAGGTTCTCCGCCTTCACCTCGACGTATCGCCTGCTCGTCAGATCGGCCGCGTCCTTCCAGGCCAGCCATCGCTGGTAGACCGGCACGAGGTAGGCGAGCACCCCGTCGACAGTGGACGGCGCCCACGGCTGGGCCAGGTGGGAGGCGAACACCGCCACCGGGTGACGCTTGATGTGCACGATCGTCGCCTCGGGGACCAGCTCCCACAGGAAGTCCATGGTGAAGAGGTTGAACGGCGTCTTCTCGCACCAGGTCGGTTTGCCCGCGTCGGCGGCCGCCCCGCCGAACAGGGTCTCGACCAGGCCCCGCAGGACGGCGATCAGTTCGCCCCGGTCGCGGAAGTACCTCGGCACGACCCGCCGTCGGCCGGCCGGCCCGAACGGCCCGGCCGGGCGGTCGCCGTCGCCGAAGCCCTCCGCGGGCACGGGCTCCTCGAAGGCGTGCGCGATCAGCCGCGGCCAGAGCCGGTGTACGGCGTCCCGGTAACGCCGCTCGCCGACCAGCTCGGGCACTGTCTTGCCACGGTCGTCACGCCGCCCGGGCACGCGTACGGTGAGGAAGTCACTCAGCCGGTGCAGGGCGTCCTCGCCGACGATGGGGTCGTACCGGTCGGTGAGCGCGTCGGCCAGGTCCCGCAGGCCACCGGGCTCGACGAGGAACTTGGTCTCCATCGGGATCCGGTGGATCAGCGGATGCTGGCCGATGATGTCGGCGATCCGCGACGTGCCCGAACGGCCCGTGCCCGCGACGAAGACCGGTGAGGGGGACGGCATGGACGGCAGTCAAACTCCCGGCCCGGCGCAGCGGCAATCCATTTATCCCCGCCGCGATCAGCTGACCGACCTCCTGGCCGACGCGATCGGGTCCGTCACCGTGGCGCACCCGACCCGGGTCGGCGTCGACGGGCCGCCCGCCGCCGGCAAGACCACGCTCGCCGACGAGCTGGCCGCCGTCCTGCGCGCCCGCGGCCGGTACGTCATCCGGGCGACAGTCGACGACTTCCTCTTCCCCCGGGCGCGGCGCTATCGACGCGGCGAGTTCTCGGCCGAGGGCTGCTACGTCGACACCCACGACCACGGGGCGCTGAAGCGGGTGCTGCTCGATCCGCTCGGCCCGGGCGGCGATCGACGCTTCCGGCACACGGTCTACGACCACGCCACGGATACGGTGCTGTCCCCGCCGCTCACGACCGCCCCGGCGGACGCCGTGCTGATCGTCGACGGCGTCTTCCTCCTGCGCCCGGAGCTGGTCGACCGGTGGGAGCTGCGCGTCTTCGTCTCGACCGCGCTCGACCGGACCGTGGGCCGTGCCGTGATCCGTGAGCGCCAGGTGTCGCCGCGCGCGGACGTCGAACGGCGCTGGCGCGAGCGCTACCTCCCCGCCCAGCGGCTCTACTTCGCCACGGCCCGCCCGGTCGAGCACGCCGACGTCGTCGTGCACAACGACGACCCCGCGCAGCCGATCTGGGAGACCCGGGCACGCTCGGGTGGCAGGCTGGCAACCATGGACCGGAATCGGGTGGCCGCCTGGATCGCGGCGTACGAGCAGGCGTGGCGCACACCGGGGACGGCGGCGCTCGGCACGATGTTCACGTCCGACGCGAGCTACCAGCAGGGGCCGTACCGGGACCCGGTCGTCGGCCTGCCCGCCATCACCCGCATGTGGGACAGCGAGCGCGACGGGCCCGACGAGGTCTTCGAGATGACAGCGGAGGTCGTCGCCGTCGACGGCGACACCGCTGTGGCCCGGGTCCAGGTCCGGTACGGCGACCCCGTCGACCAGGAGTGGCGCGATCTGTGGATCATGCGGTTCGCCGAGGACGGCCGGTGCCTGTCGTTCGAGGAGTGGCCGTTCGCGCCGGGAGAGCAGGCCGCCGGCGCCGGGTGAGGTCGGCACCGTTGCCTGGTCGTGTCGCCCGCGAGACCTTCGATCCCTACCCTCCGGGAGATGCGATCCAGTGCGGCCAGGGCTGCGGCGATTGTGGTCACCGTGTTGTCGGGGCTGCTCACCCTTCTCGGCTGTCTCAGTTGCCTGCCGTTCCTCGCGCCCACGGCACCGTGCCCGAACGACACCGTCGACTCCTTTCAACAGGCGAGGCTGGTCCTCTTCCTGTTGAGCGTGGTGATGCTGCTGACGGCGGGCCTGTCCATCGCCCTCGCCTGGGGCGGCAGGTGGAGCCGTGTCCGGAGTCCCTGGCCGTGGCTCGCGGCCTCCGTGTTCACGATGGTCGTGAGCGCGAGCCTGACGGTTCCGATCGACCGGATGAGCTCCTGCTGACGTTCGCCGCCTCGACGGCGCCGGCGGCGTATTCGGAGAACATCTCCCCGAGGACACGCTGCGCGTCCGCGGATTCTTCCGTGTCCTCGGGGTCGTCGAAAGAGCGGGAGTAGGTGGAAAGGGTCTTCCAGAGGGCCCAGCCACGTCCGCGCGCCCACGTCGCGTCATCCACCGACAGCCGCTCGCGAAACGCCTCCCGGCCCTCGGCGGTCAGCAACGTCCAGGCGATCGCCAGGTCGCAGGCCGGGTCACCGACGCCGCACGTCCCGAAGTCGATGACGGCCGCCAGCTGGCCGTGAGCGAGCAGAAGGTTTCCCGAGGCGATGTCGCCGTGGAACCAGCGGTCCACCCCGTCCCAGCGGGAGTCGAGTGCCCGCGCCCAGATCTCGCGGACCAGCTCGCCGTCGACGTGGCCGCCCAGCGCCGCGAGCGCACGCTCGACCTTCTTGTCGTACGTGCGCAGAGTGCCGCCCCGGAACCAGTTGTGGACACCCGGCTGCGGCCCGCCGGTGGCGTCGACGCCGTGCAGGGCCGCGAGAAAGTCGGCCAGGTCGAGGGCGAACCGCGCCGGGTCGGCGATCCGGTCCACGGCCGCGGTCTCGCCGTCGAGCCAGCGGTAGATCGACCACGGATACGGGTAGCCCGCACCCGGCTCGCCCTTCGCCAGCGGCGCGGGGACGGGTAGCGGCAGCCGAGCGGCGAGGGCCGGGAGCCACAGGTGTTCCTTCTCGACGGCCAGGGCGTACTCGGCAGCGCTGGGCAGGCGCACCAGCAGCTCAGGGCCGAGGTGGAAGGTCCAGTTGTCCCAGCCGCCCTTGGCGACCGGTTCGATCCGGAGGTCGGCCAGGTGCGGGAACTGGTCGGCGACCAGGCGACGCACCTGCTCCACGTCGACGGGTGTGCGCCGTGGCGGGGGACCGAGATCCGGTACGGCACTCACGCCCGTTTGGCGTACGCGACGAACGCCGCCCAGCTCGACGGCGTGAACGCCAACACCGGCCCCTGCCGGTCCTTGCTGTCCCGCACCCCCACCACGCCGGGCAGGTTGTCCGCCACCTCGACGCAGTTGCCGGAATTGCCGCTGCTGCGGGTGCTCTTGCGCCAGATCGCGCCGGTCAACTCCATCGCTTCGCCGCCTCCGTGATCGCCGCCAGAGTCGCCCCGTGCGGCATCGCCTCCGCGCGGACGGACTCCCACGTCTGTCGCAGTGAGTTCACGTCCACCGTCCGCTCCACGATTGTGCCGTGCAACTGGTTATCGAGGTAGCCCACGTCGTCGCCGTCGGCGGGGGTGGCGAGCACGAACGCACCGTTGAGCCCGGGATAGGCGCCGACCGTCTCCGGGACCAGGTGTAGATGCACCCGCGGTCGGCGGCCCATCTCGACCAGATGCTCCAACTGCTCACGCATCACCTTCGGCCCGCCGACCGCACGGCTCAGTACCGAGTGGTCGAGCACCGCCACGAACTGCGGCGGCGCGGGCCGGTCCAGCACCGGCTGGCGGGCCAACCGCGCGGCTACCTGCTGCTCCATCGCTTCACCGACGAGTGGACTCGCGCCCTCGTGCAGCGCGCGGATGTACTCCTCGGTCTGCAACAACCCGGGAACAACCAGCGGCTCGAAGCTACGCAGTGAGGCAGCCTCCTGCTCGATGCTCACCCACTCGCGGAACCACGGCATCAGCGCCTCCTGCATCAGCGCGTCCCGGATCCGCACCAGCAGGCCGCCGCCGTTCAGCACCTCGTCGCAGCGCTCGGTGAACTCGGCGCGCGGCGCACGGCGGCACTGCTCGACGGCCGCCACCAGCGACGCCGAATAGCTCACCCGCTCGCCCAGCGCCTCCTGGGTCAGCCCGGCATCGGTACGTAACCGGCGCAGCTCACCGGCGAACAGTTCCCACAACGGCACACGGATCATCTGCACACCTCTGCACACGGCTGCACACGGAAAGACGGCCGGTAGGACGGCCAGGAAGGTGGGGGTGGAACGCCTTCCGACCCTAGCGGCGCGGTGACGAGACTGTCACGCAGTGGAGCCGAATTCGTCCGGTTCCCGCTACCGAGAGGAGTTGCGCCGTGCGACTGCGCTGGTTCCGCTGCCGGGGTGCGTCGGCACCGACACTGCCCCACCGGGTACGGGGCGACAACCTGCCGGAGTGGATGCGGCAGCCGAGGCGTCCACTGCCGACGATGGGCCCCGGCCGGGTCGGCAACCTCACCCCGGCCCAGCAGTGGCGGGCCAACGGCGGCCGCTGGTCCGCCCCGCAGCAGCGCGGGACCAACGGCGGTCACCCGGAGCAGTTCCCGAGGAACGGCCACCACGAGGAGCGCCGGTGATCAGCCACCAGCTCGGGCAGCCGCCGGACGGACCCACGCCGGACCGCCCCCGGCCGTACCCGCTGCACGCCACCCCGCACACGCCGCTGCGTCCCATGTGGTGCTGCCGGGCCTGCGGCCGGCCGTGGCCGTGCCCGATGGCCCGGCTGCTGCTCAAGACCGAGTACGAGGACAACCAGATCGGCCTGGCCATCTACCTGTGCGGGCTGTTCTACGAGGCGACGCGCGACCTCTACCGGCTGAACCCGGACGACGCGCCCGCCCCCGCCGACATGTTCGCCCGCTTCGTCGCCTGGGGCCCGCACCGCCGGCCGATCATCCGCGGATGAGCCGTCCGCCCGTCCGCGGATGAGACCGGCAGTTCACCGCCAGCCGACGTCGATGCGGTCGCCTCGCTCGTCGAAGAAGTGCAGCGCGTCCATCCGTACCTGCACGGCGAGCGGGTGCCCGGGCGACACCTGCGGGTACGGCGCGAGCCGTACCGCCAGTTCCGCCGGACGACGGTGGTGGCGGCCCGGGTCGGGCAGCACGCTCGTGCGGTTGCCGCCCCCGCCCCCGCCGGCCTCCGGGGCCGCGGCCGGAGCCTCCGTCGCGCGGCCGGTGAGCCGCTGCATCACCTGGTTGAACCGGCGCAGGCCGCGCTGGCCCGGTGCGGCCTGCTCGACCGGTGTGCCCATCTCGTCCACGACGATCGCGGTGGCGCCGATGTCGAGGAACGCGAGCGACTCGTGGCCGTGGTGCTCCAGGTAGCGGATGCGCCCGTGCAGCACGTCACCGGCGGTGTCCGGGGCGACCGGGGTGAGCGCCTCCGCGCGCATGCCGACCACGATCCGCTCGCCGTGGTAGTGCGCCACCGCCCGGCTGCGGATGTCGTCCCAGGGCAGGTAGAGCGACTGCTCGCCGAGGTTCAGCGCGACGTACCGGTCGAGGTGGACGTAGACCGACGCCTCCAGCAGGTTCATCCGCGGGCTGCCCAGGAACGCGGCGACGTAGAGCGTGGCCGGCCGCCCGTACACCTGGGTGGGGGTGCCCACGTCCTGGAGCACGCCCTTGCGCATGATGGCGACCCGGTCGGCCATGGTCAGCGCCTCGGCCTGGTCGTGGGTCACGTAGATCGTGGTGACGCCCAGCTCGCGGGTGAGTCCGGAGATCTCCGCCCGCAGCTCGGCGCGCAGCCCGCTGTCCAGGTTGGAAAGTGGCTCGTCCATCAGGAACAGGCCGGGCCGGCGCACTATCGCCCGCCCCATCGCGACCCGCTGCCGCTGGCCGCCGGAGAGCTGGCTGGGCTTGCGCCCGAGCACGTCGCCGATGCCGAGCGCGCTCGCCACGTCCTGGATCCGCTCGCCGCGCGGGGCGGGCTCGACGCCGGAGAGCCGCAGCGGGAAGCCGATGTTGTCGCCGACCGTCATGTGCGGATAGAGCGCGAAGTCCTGGAAGACCATGGCGATCTTCCGGTCGCGCGGCGGCAGGTCGTTCGCCAGCTCACCGCCGAGCATGATGGCGCCGGAGGACGGGTCCTCCAGCCCGGCCACCATGCGCAGAACTGTCGATTTCCCGCATCCCGACGGGCCGAGCAGCACCATGAACTCGCCGTCGTTGACGTCCAGATTGATGGTGTCGACCGCGACTGTTCCGTCCGGGAACACCTTGGTGACATCCTTGAGCGCGACGGTCGCCACCGTCACCTCCCCAGTTCCTCGCCCCAAACCCGGGAATGACTGTGACCAGGATCATCTGATTCGCACATCGGGTAAACGTGCCATGTTCGGCTCGTGACAGTCCTATTAAGCGGTATTCGCCGGGCTCGACGGTTAAGTGACCAGCCAGTAACCACTTTTACGGCGTTTCGCCGAGGAACACGCGGCGCACCACGCGCTCGGCGGCGTGCCCGTCGTCGAGCGCGCAGAACCGCGACCGGAACGCCGTCCGGGCCCGCTCGGCCGCCTCGTCGTCGACCGCGCCGGAACGGAACACGTCGAGCAGCCCGGGGAAGTCCAGCGCGACCGCGCCGGGCGGCTCGGCCAGCAGGTCGAAGTAGACGCCACGGGCCACCCGGTAGGCGTCCCAGTCCGGCGCGTAGACCACTATCGGCCGGTCCAGCACCGCGTAGTCGAACATCGCCGAGGAATAGTCGGTGACCAGCACGTCCGCCGCCAGGTAGAGGTCCTCCACCCGGTCGTACGCGCTCACGTCCAGCACGCCGTCCGCCGCCGGTCCCCGGGGGTTCCGCTCCCGGTCGTGGAAGTAGTGGCTGCGCATCAGCAGCCGGCCCCGCGGCCCGAGGACGTCGAGCATCCGATCCGGGTCGAACGGCGGCCGCCACCCGGGCAGATGCTCCCGGTGCGTCGGCGCGTAGAGCACCACGTACTCGTCGGGTGCGATGCCCAGCGCGGCGCGGACCTGGCCGCGGTCCTCGGCGGTGGCCAGCGCCAGCCGGTCGTTGCGCGGGTAGCCGACCTCCAGCGTGGTGTACTCCGCCGGGTACGCCCGCTCCCACATCTGCGTCGAGAAGCTGTTCGAAGTGATGCTGTAGTCCCAGCGGTCGACGCGGCGCAGCAGGCCGGCGAAGTTCATCCCCACCGCGCCCACCGGGTAGCGCTGCTGGTCCAGGCCCATCACCTTCACCGGCGTGCCGTGGTGGGTCTGTACGTGCACCGAGCCGGGCCGTTTGCGGACGAAGTCCGGGAAGTTGACGTTGTTGACGAGCCAGCGGGCGCGGGCCAGGACGCGGTGGTACTCACGACTGCCCGCCACCACGTACTCGACACCCGGCGGCAACGCGGCCACCCGGTCCCGGCGGACGATCCACACGCCGCGCACCTGGGGCGCGAGCCGGCGGGCCGCCTCGTAGATCGCCGCCGGGTTGCACGAGTAGCCCCGGTACCAGTAGGCCGCGTACACGGCGAGCGTCGGGTCGACCGGCCGGTGCAGCTCGGCCCGGTAGTACTCGCCGAGCGCCAGGTCACGGGCCCGCCGGGCGGTACGCCGCACCACCGGCGTCACCCGCCGCCGGGCCCGCCGGGCGGTCCGCCGGGCCGTCTCCCCCGCCTGGTGCGCCTCGCGCAACGCGCTGAACGTCCGCCAGCGCCCGGCCGCCACCAGCCGGTGCTTGAGCCCTTCCGCGCCGGGCGGGACCGGATAACCCTCGGGCGGCAGGAACCGCACGTAGTCGGCGTGCATCTGGGCGAAGAACGGTGCCCGCAGCTCCGGCGCGATCCGGTCGCCGTTGCCGAGCACCGTGAGGTAGTGCCAGATCATCCGCTCGAAGACCGCCGGCCGCAGCCCGGTCACCCTCCAGCGGTCCATCAGCCCGAACACCCGGTGCCACTGCGCGAAGACCTCGAAGTGCCGGTCCCCCCGGGTCTTCGTGATCGCGCCGGTGCGGCGCTGCCGGTAGTTCAGGCAGATCCGGTCGAGTACGCCGATTCGCCCGGCCGCCATCAACGCCGGATAGCTGAACGAGACGTCCTCGTACCAGCCCGGCTCGAAGCGCAGCCCGCGTTCGAGCAGGAACTCCCGGCGCACCACCCGGTTCCACGCGGTGTGCAGCAGCTTCAGCGTCTCCGGCCGGTCCCGCAGCGGAAACGTGGTCGCGCCGGGCGGTTCGGGGAACACGTCGCGCATCGCGCTACGGGTGCCGATGTTGTTCCAGTGCGCCCGGACGTGGTCCACGATCAGCACGTCCGGCGCGGTGTCGCGGAGCCGGTCCGCGACGTGCGGCAGGCAGCCGGGCACCAGCCAGTCGTCCCCGTCGACGAACCACACGTACTCGCCGACGGCCCGGTCCAGCCCGATGTTGCGGGCCGGACCGAGCCCGACGTTCTCGGCGAGGCGCACCGGGCGGACCCGGGGGTCGCGCAGCGCGTACTCGGCCAGGATCTCGCCGCTGTCGTCCGGGGAGGCGTCGTCGACCCCGATCACCTCGATGTCGCCGAACGGCTGGTCGAGGATCGAGTCGAGACATTCCCGCAGGTAGCCCTGCACCTTGAAGGCCGGCACGACGAAGCTGATCAAGGTCACCCCGGCCCGCCCTCCGTCAGCCCGGCGAGCGCACACCCCCACGGGCGCGGGCCGGCAGGACCACCCAGGCGAGGACCACGCTCGCGACAAAAACCACGAGAAGGTACGCACCGAGTGTAGCCAGAGCGTAACTCGCATATCCGGCAATCAGCCCGATTGCCAGCAGCAGCGAACGCCCCGGCCAGCCCAACGTGGCGGCGTGCAGCGGCGGCGCCGCCTGCCGCTTCTCCAGCCGTGCGGTCAGGTCGTAGTGCAGCAGCGTGAGCACCAGGACGTACCCGAAGATCAGCCAGGCCGGCGCCCGGCCCGCCACCCCGACCGCGATGGCGAACAGGTACTCGGCGGCCCGCAACGCGGCCGGCACCAGCCAGTCCAGCGACCCGTCGTGCGGCGCCCGCGAGCCCTGGGCGGCGCCCAGCAGCAGCACCAGCGCGAGCACCGGCACCCAGACCGGCAGGTCGCCGCCGCCGTGCACCGCGAGCAGCGCCCACACCAGCGTCCCCGCCGCGCCCAGCGCACCGAGCACCGCCAGCAGCAGCGGCCGTCGCGCGGTCGGCAGCGTCCGGGCCAGCAGACCGTCGTCCCGGTGCAGACCGGCGTCCACAGTGGTCAGCACCGGCACCCGCATCCACCGCGCCCGCAAGGTCCGCAACCCCCCGGTGTACGCGAACGCCAGCGTCCCCCAGACCAGCACCGCGACCAGCGCCACCAGCGGCCCGAACAGCGCGGCGGCGATCGCGATCAACGCCCACCGCTCACCGATCGGGAACACCACCGTGCGCTTCAGCCAGTACGACACCGAACCGGTGTCCGCCTGCACCCGCGTCGACGCGGCGTTCAGCTTCCCGCCGATGCCACCCGCGTCGGCGCTCACCACCTTCGGCCGCCGGGCCGCCTCGTCGTGCAGCGCGCCGTACCAGGTGTCGGTCATGTGCCGCACGGTCTGCAACGTCATCGCGGCCAGGGCCAGCGCCCAGCCGTACCGGAACCCGGCGTGCGTGGCCCCGAAGCCGAGACCGGCGTAGACCACGTACTCCTTGAACCGGTCGGCCATCGTGTCCAGCCAGCCGCCCCAGGCGCTGAAGTGCCGGGTGTAGCGGGCGAGCTGCCCGTCCACGCAGTCCAGCACGAAACCCAGGTAGAGCAGGACCGCGCCGGCGACCAGCGCGGGCCGTCCACCGGTGCCGAACAGCACCGCCGCGGCCACCGCGAACGCCACCGAGACCATGGTGACCCCGGTCGGGCCGATCCCGATCCGGGCCGCGGCCTTCGTGACGTACGGCGACCAGGTGCTGACGAAGAACGTGGTGAAGAAGTCGTCCCGCTCCTTCACCGACAGCTTCAGCTCGGCCCGGTCCTCGTCGACGGCGGCCACCGCCGACTCGGCCGCCGCCCGCTGCGCCTCGTCGCCGACCCGGTGCGCCACGAGCAGACGTACCCGCTGGGCGAAGATCAGCGTGCCGCGCGCGGCGAGGTCGGCCACGAGCCGGTCCACCGCGTCGAGCCGCCCGCCCTGGACGGCGCTGACGCCGGGCGCGGGCACTGGGCCGGCCAGGCGCGCGTCCGGCGCGGAGGCCGCGCCTGGTGCGACGCCCGCGGCGCGGCGGGCGGCCTCGGCGAGCGCCGGCAGGTCGGCCGCGCCCACCCGCAGCGCGCCGCCGAACACGCCGCTCGGGTCGGCGGCGCCGACCTCGACCACCTGCCCCCGCTCCTCGCGCACGGTCGCCTGCCCGGGGGCGGGCGGATCGGTGAGCACCAGCGCCACCGTCGGCCCCACCGGGCTGGTCGCGAGATGCTTGAGTACGGCCGTGTGCGCCACCAGATCCGCGCCGCTCACCAGCACCGGGCCGGTCGCGTCGGCGACCAGGTCGGCCAGCTCGGTCAGGTCCGCGGCGACGCGCACGTCGGCCGCCCCGGCCCGGCGCCACTGCGCGGCCAGGCGTTCGGTGAGCGGGCCCGCCGCCGGTTCGGCGGCGAGCACGATCGCGAGCGTCACCGCTTCGCCGCGTCGGCGTAGGCGGCCAGCGCCTCGTCGATCGTCCCGTCGACGATCAGCCGTCCGGCGTCGAGGTAGAGCCCCCGACGGCAGAACCGGGTGAGGTCCTTGTCGTTGTGTGACACCAGCACCAGCGTGCGCCCTTCCGCGAGAAGTCGCTCGATGGTCGCATAGCACTTCGCGCGGAACTCCGCGTCCCCGACCGCCGTCACCTCGTCCACAAGCAGTACGGGGTGCGGCAGGTGCGCGATCACCGCGAAGCCCAGCCGCACCTTCATCCCCGACGAGTAGTGCCGCACCGACGTGTCGATCGCGCGTTCCACCTGCTCACCGGCGAACGAGACGATCTCGTCGAAGTGCTCCCGCAGGTACGCCGACGACAGGCCGTGCAGGCCGCCCACCAGGTACAGGTTCTCCCGGCCGGTCAGGTCGCCGGAGAACCCGGCGGACAGTTCGAGCAGCGGTGCCACCCGGCCGTGCACCCGGATCGAACCCTCGTCCGGGATGAGCACACCGGCGATCAGCCGCAGCAGCGTGCTCTTGCCGGTGCCGTTGCGCCCCACCACGCCCACCGTCTCGCCCGGCTCGATCCGGAACGACAGGTCGCGCAACGGCCAGAACCGGCCGGCGTCCGGGTCGCGGGCGCCCCGGTGCACGATCAGCTCCCGCAGCCGCAGTTGGCGGCGCCGGTTGCGGACGAACCGGATGCCGAGCCCGTCCGCCTCGATGATCGGCGCCATTCAGAGTTCCTTCAGCACTGCCGGTTCGAGGCGGTGGAACGCCCACCAGCCGAGCGCCAGCACCAGCACGCTGCCGGACACCGTGATCGTGAGCAGCCGGGCGTCGGGGAACTCGTCCGGATACCAGACCGCGTGGTGGAGCTGGAAGATCCCGACCAGCGGGTTCAGCTCGTACCCGATCTTGAGCCAGCCCGGCATGCCCGACTCCCGCACAAGGTCGAGCGGGTAGATGATCGGGGTCGCGTAGAACAGCAGCCGGATGACCAGCCGCATCGTGCGCTCGATGTCGCGCATCAGCACGTTGCCCGCCGACAGCAGCAGCGCCAAGCCCACCAGCAGCACGAACTGCACCGCCACCGCGAGCGGAAGCGCGAGCAGGCTCCAGCCGGGGCGGATCTTCCCCTGGCTCGCGTAGAGCGCCGCGACGGCGACCAGGATCGGCAGCCCGGCCAGGTACTCGGCGAAGCGCCCGGTGACCCGCCCGATCGGGAAGATCGGCCGGGGCAGGTTCATCGTGGTGATCAGCCGGGACTGCCCGGTCAGCGCGTTCGCGGCCTCGGTCAGCGCCGAGCTCGCCCACATCCAGGCGAAGATCCCGGTGATGAGGAACAGGGGGTACGACCCGGCCGCCTCGCCCAGGTGCCGCCGGGTCGCGCCGGAGTAGAGCACGCCGAAGACGAACCAGTAGATCAGGCCCATGCCGAGCGGCTCGATCAGCGACCAGAAGTAGCCCAGCACCGACTGCTGGTACTTCACCGCGAGATCCCGGCGGACCAGGATGCGCAGCGAGGTGCGGGCGGACCAGAGCGCCGCGACGCCTGACGTCACCGCATGATGGTCGCTTTGTCAGTAGCGCTCCCGGGCCGGGTGCGGGCCGGGATCACCCCAACGAGGTCAGCACTCGATCACGTTGACGGCGAGCCCGCCGCGCGCGGTCTCCTTGTACTTGACCTTCATGTCCGCGCCGGTCTCCCGCATGGTCTTGATGACCTTGTCCAGCGACACGTGGTGCACCCCGTCGCCGCGCAACGCCAGCCGGGCCGCGGTGATCGCCTTGATGCTCGCCACCGCGTTGCGCTCGATGCACGGAATCTGCACCAGGCCACCCACCGGGTCGCAGGTCAGCCCCAGGTTGTGCTCCATGCCGATCTCGGCGGCGTTCTCCACCTGCTCCGGCGTACCGCCGAGCGCCTCGGCCAGACCGGCCGCCGCCATCGAACACGCCGAACCCACCTCGCCCTGACAGCCCACCTCGGCCCCGGAGATCGACGCGTTCTCCTTGAACAGCACGCCGATCGCGCCCGCCGCGAGCAGGAACCGGACCACGCCCTCCTCGGAGGCGCCGGGCACGAACCGGGTGTAGTAGTGCAGCACGGCCGGGATGATCCCGGCGGCGCCGTTCGTCGGCGCGGTGACCACCCGCCCGCCGGCCGCGTTCTCCTCGTTGACCGCCAGCGCGAACAGCGTCACCCAGTCCATCGCGCGCAGCGGATCCTGGCTGCCGGTCTCCGCCTCCAGGCTGCGCCGCATCTCGGCCGCGCGCCGCCGGACCTTCAACCCGCCCGGGAGTACGCCGTCACGGGTGCAGCCGTTCTCCACGCACTCGCGCATCACCCGCCAGATCTCCAGCAGCCCCGCCCGTACGTCCGCCTCGCTGCGCCAGGACAGCTCGTTGGCGAGCATCACCTCGCTGATCGACAGGCCGGTCCCGGAGGTGACCTCGAGCAGTTCCGCGCCGGTCAGGAAGGGGTGCTTCACCCGGGTGGTGTCCGCCTTGATCCGGTCCGCCCCGGCCGCCGCCTCGTCCACCACGAACCCGCCGCCGACCGAGTAGTACGTGCGCGACCGCACCTCGTTCCCGGCCGCGTCGTACGCCGCGAACGTCATCCCGTTCGGGTGGTACGGCAGCGAGCGCCGGCGATGCAGCACCAGATCCGCGTCCGGGTCGAAGTCGATCCCCTGGCTGCCGAACAGGTCGAGCCGCCGCTGGGTGCGGATCCGCTCCACACGCGGCCCGACCGAGTCGGTGTCGACGGTCTCCGGGACCTCGCCCTCCAGCCCCAGCAGCACCGCCCGGTCACTGCCGTGCCCGTGACCGGTCGCGCCGAGCGAGCCGAACAGCTCCGCCCGTACCCGCGCCACGTCGGCGAGCTGCCCGTCGGCCTTCAGGCCCGCCACGAACGTACGGGCGGCCCGCATCGGCCCGACGGTGTGCGAGCTGGACGGCCCGATACCGACGCTGAAAAGATCGAAAACACTGATCATTGGCTGCTTTCCTCGCCGTCGTCCCCGTTGTGCGGTTCCGAGCCGGTGCGTGGGTGCCGCGCCCGCCGGGCGGGTAGACGGCCGGCACCCGGGGTGGGGGCGCCCGACCGGCGAGCCTACCTCGCCCCCGTGAATACCCGCCCCCACTCGGCCCCATGCCCGACCACCACGCGGTCCCCCCACTCCCGCCCCCTCCCGCCCTCTCCCCGCGTCGATCTTGGAGTTATGGCGCCCAGGATGCCCGATTGACGCCATTCGAGAGGTGCCACAACTCCAAGATCGACGCGCGCCAAGCCGGGCGCCGGGCGCCGGGCGCCGGGCGCCGGGCGAGATCTTGGTACGGAACGGCCCCCATAGGGGCACTTGGTACCAAGATCTTTACCGATCCCACTGCACGGAACACCTGTCTCGCTAGACGGAAGGCGCTCAACGCAGCAGCCCTCGCCGAGCAGCGCTCCCGCCCACGCAACCCCCACGACCCCCGGCGATCTTGCACTTGCGGCCCTCACTAACGACGCGAATCGGGCACAACGGAGGCCGAAAGTGCAAGATCGCGAGGAGCGGGGGCGAGGGCCGGGTGATCGTGTGACGGCCTGGGGAGTCTTCGCGGACGACACAGCGTGGTGCGTTGGTGGGGAGGGTCCGGGGTATGCACCTACGGGTGCCCGGGTCGCCGATCCTCCTCGGGGCTGAGGGCGCGGCGCGTACCCCTTTCTACCGTGGAATCAGCGCGGCGGATCGCCGCAGAAGTGGGAGACGACGATGAGTCGCAAACTGGTCCGGCCCCGCCAGGGGCGCATGATCGCCGGTGTCTGCGCCGGCCTGGGGCAGCGGTTCGGCATGTCGGCCGGGATGGTCCGGCTG
The DNA here is from genome assembly GCF_023896895.1 of Micromonospora sp. CPM1. Taxonomy (NCBI): domain Bacteria; kingdom Bacillati; phylum Actinomycetota; class Actinomycetes; order Micromonosporales; family Micromonosporaceae; genus Micromonospora; species Micromonospora sp. CPM1. Next base: position 119,951 of record NZ_JAMHIU010000010.1, on the reverse strand, counting down.
CTGTTCCTGCTGTCGCTGCTGCTGCCCGGCACGCAGGTGATCATCTACCTGATCCTGTGGATCCTGATGCCGAACGAGGACCGCTACCTCGCCACCCGCTGACGCGACACGAGCCGGACACCGGCACGCACGCGACGCGCCCGCCCCGGAGCACCGGGGCGGGCGCGCGACGTCAGAGCAGAAGGTCAGAGCACGAAGGTCAGGGAGCCGTGTAGGTGACAGTCACCTTCTCGTACCCGAGGGAGCGCAGCAGTCCTTCAAGCATCTTGCGGGTGTTCTCCTGGGCCCGGGCGGTGAGCCCGCTGTCCCGGGCGGCGGCGGTGATCCGGTCCTCGGCGAGCTTGTAGATCTGCTGCTGCCGGTTGGGATCGCCGGCCACCAGGTCGTTGAGCCGGTTGATCAGGCCGCGCTGCTCGGCGAACACGTAGCTCTTGTCCATGTCCAGGTCGGTCTCGCCGAGCTGCGGCGCAGGCAGCTTGATCTCGGCGGACTTGCCGTCCTCGGAGACCACGACGGCGCCGTCGGCGATCTTCGCGAAGTCGACGTACGCCTCGACCCGGCCCGCCCCGACGAACAGCGTGCGCTCGTTGAGCAGGAAGTCGGGCACGTTGCGCCTGTCGTTCTGCACGTCGACCACCACCTGGAAGTTGCCCTCGGCGGCGACGTAGCGGCTCAGGTCACGGATCGACTTGAGCAGCGGCGGCTGGCTGCGGTCGGTCTGCTCCTTGGCGAACGGGTTGCGGAAGTCGGGCAGCAGACCGGTGGCCTGCACGCCGAGCAGCACCACCACTGCCAGCGCCGCCGCGCCGAGCACCCAGAGCAGGCCGCGCACCGGGCCGCCGCCCGACGCCGGGGCACCCGGGGCGTACTCGCGGTCGTGGTCGGGCGAGCCCTCCGCCCGGTCGCGAAGGGACTCGCTGGTGGGGTAGTCCGGGAACTCCCGGGTGGGCTCGTTGATGTCACCGTCGCGGGCCATCGCCCTCACCGTCCTCGTCCGACAGAGTCCTCGTCCGACACATCGACTGACAATGACGGTACGGCCACCGTGCGACAGTCGCGCGCCGAGCGACCCGATCGGGTGAAACCGCAGGTCAGGCGAACGCGGACACGCCCGTCAGCCGCTGGCCGATCACGAGCTGGTGGATCTCGGAGGTGCCCTCGTAGGTGAGCACACTCTCCAGGTTGTTGGCGTGCCGCATCACCGGGTACTCCCCCGAGACGCCGTTGGCGCCGAGGATCGTGCGGCACTGCCGGGCGATGGCGAGGGCCTCGCGGACGTTGTTCAGCTTGCCCACGCTCACCTGGTGGGGCCGTAGCGAGCCGGCGTCGGCGAGGCGGCCCAGGTGCAGCGCGAGCAGCATCCCCTTGTTCCACTCCACCGCCATGTCGGCGAGCTTGGCCTGGGTGAGCTGGAAACCGGCGAGCGGGCGGCCGAACTGGGTGCGGGTGGTCGCGTACTCCAGGGCCGTCTCCAGGCAGTCGCGGGCCGCGCCGAGCGCGCCCCAGACGATGCCGTGCCGAGCCTCGGTCAGGCACCCCAGCGGCGCCTTCAGCCCGATCGCCTCGGGCAGTCGCGCATCAGCCGGCAGCCGGACGTCGTCGAGCGCGATCTCGCCGGTCAGGGACGCGCGCAGCGACATCTTGTGCCGGATCTCGCGCGCCGTCACCCCCGGCGTGTCCATGGGTACGGCGAAGCCGCGCACCCCTTCGTCGGTACGCGCCCAGATCACGCCCACGTCGGCGATCGGCGCGTTGGTGATCCACAGTTTGCTGCCGTTGAGGATCCAGTCGTCGCCGTCGCGGCGGGCCCGGGTGGCCATCGACCCGGGGTCGGAGCCGTGGTCGGGTTCGGTGAGCCCGAAACAGCCGATCGCCTCGCCGGCCGCCATCGCGGGCAGCCAGCGCTGCTTCTGCTCCTCGCTGCCGAAGCGCCAGATGGCGTACATGGCCAGCGAACCCTGCACCGACACCAGCGACCGGACGCCGGAGTCGCCGGCCTCCAGTTCCAGGCAGGCCAGCCCGTACGCGACGGCCGAGGAGCCGGCGCAGCCGTACCCGGTCAGGTGCATGCCGAGCAGGCCGAGCTTGCCGAACTCGCGGGCCAGTTCGCGGGCCGGCACCTGACCGTCCTCGTACCATCCGGCGACGTGCGGGCGTACCCGGTCGGTCACGAGCCGGCGCACGACGGCGCGGATCTGCCGCTCCTCCTCGCTGAGCGACGCGTCGATGTCGAGCAGGTCGAGAGGAGTCATGGCGTCACCTTAACCAAGACTCAGGGAGGCGTCACTCGCCCTGGTCGCCGAGCACGAGCACCCGCGCGTGGATCTGGTTGCGCTGCTGGAGCGCCGCGCGCAGCGCCCGGTGCAGGCCGTCCTCCAGGTAGAGGCCGCCGTTCCACTGGACGACGTGCGGGAAGAGGTCGCCGTAGAAGGTGGAGTCCTCCGCGAGCAGCTTGTCCAGCGCGAGTTCGCGCTTGGTGGTGATGAGCTGGTCAAGCCGCAGCGGGCGCGGCGGAATCTCGGCCCACTGCTTCAGCGTGAGGTTGTGCTCCGGGTAGGGACGCCCGTCCCGGACCGCCCTGAAGATCACGGCGTGCTCTCCTCCCCAGGCCAGGCTGACAATGTGGATGTCAGCCTAACCGCTCAGGTCCACCGTCCCCGCCGCACCACATCCTGCACCGGACGCCGCCCGCGGCGCAGCGACGGTGACCGGTGGTCGACGGCTCGATAACCGACTGTGATCGCACCGATCGGGTGCAGTTCCGGCGGTACCCCGAACGCCTCCCGGTACGCCCCGATGCGCTGCGGCGGGATACCGAAGAAGCAGGCGCCCAGTCCTTCGTCCACGGCGGTGAGCAGCATCAGCAGCGCCGCGAATCCGGTGTCCACGAACCAGTAGGGCACCGGCCAGCGCTCCTCGGCGCGGTCCGACCAGCCCTTGTCCGCCTCGGCGTAGCGGTCCAGGTAGGCGTCGCGGTTGGCGTGCGGCACCACGATCAGCGGCGCCCGGCGCATCCCGGACAGCCAGCGTTCCCGGCCGCCGCCACCCGGCGTGGTCGCGGTCCAGAACCGTTCCCGGTCCTCGGGTTCCTCCAGCACCAGGAAGCCCCAGCCCTGCGAGAACCCGGCCGACGGGGCGCGGACGGCGTGGTCCAGCAGCCGGTCCACCACCTCCGGCGGCACCGGCCGGTCGGGGTCGTAGTTGCGCACCATCCGGCGGCGCCGGACGACCTCGGCGAACTCCACGCTCAGACCTCCGGGCGGACGCCCCAGGCGCCCTGCCAGGTCTGCCCCGGCTCCAGCATGATCAGGTCCTTGCCGGAGCGGAACGCGTCGGGCGGGCAGGTCATCGGCTCCACCGCCACGGACCGGCGGTGCCGTTCCCCGCCGAGGGTGTCGCCGGTGAACACCTGCCACCAGCCGAACTCGCGGTCCGCCCAGATCCGCAGCCCGGACGAGCCGTCCGGCGCGCTGAGCACCACGGCCGAGCCGCCGTCGGCGTCCCGCTCGACGTCACCGAACGCGGTGTCGAGGACCAGGTCGCCGATCGGGCGCGGGCTGGTGAAGTCGAACTCGGAGCCGGTCACCTCCGCGGCGGCGACCGGCAGCAGGCGGCTGTCCACCAGCACCCGGCGCCGGGCCGGCAGGTGCAGCCGCAGCTCGTCCACGCCGACCTTCGGCAGTTGCAGATAGGGGTGGACGGAGAAGCCGAACGGCGCGGGCTCGTCGGACAGGTTCGTCGCCTCGTGCTCGGCCCGCAGGCCGTCCGGGCCGACGCTCCACCGGGCCCGCAGCCGCAGCGCCCACGGGTAGCCGGGGCTCGGCGGCAGGTCGTAGCCGATGGTCACGCTGTCCGCGGACTGCTCGATCGGCTGCCACCGCACCCAGTTCACCAGGCCGTGCAGGGCGTTGTGCCGCTCCGGCTCGGTGAGGTCGAGCTGCAACGACCGCTCCCCGACCGTGTAGACGCCGTCCCGGATGCGGTTCGGCCAGGGCGCCAGCACCTGCCCGGCCGAACCGGGGCAGACCTCGTCCTCGGCGTACCCGTCGAGGTGGTCCACCCCGTCGTAGCGGTAGGCCCGCAGCCCGCCGCCCACCTCGACCACGACGGCCTCGTGGCCGTCGGCCGCGATGGTCCACTGTGTACCGGACGGTGGCTGCACGTCGATCCCCATGTCGGCGACCCTACCGTCAGCGGCGCTCCTCGGCGGGGGTGGTCGAGCGATAGCGCAACAGCGCCGGGAACGCCACCACCAGCACCACCGCGAGCACGGCGGCGGCCAGACCGCCACCGACCATGGCGAAGCCGGTGCCGAAACCGGCGGCCATCGCACCGGCGCGCAGATCGCCCAGGCGCGGGCCGCCGGCCACCACCACCGTGTTCACGCCTTGGAGACGCCCACGCATCCGGTCCGGCGCGTAGACCAGCAGCATCGACTGGCGCAGCGTGGCGCTGACCAGGTCGGCGGCACCGGCGACGCCCAGCAGCACCACGGCGACCCACAACTGCCCGGCCAGCCCGGCGAGCGCAATCGCCACGCCCCAGCCGACCACCGCCACGGTGAGCGCGAGGCCCTGGCGGCGGACCCGGCCGATCCACCCCGAGGTCAGGCCGCCGAGCATCGCGCCGATGGCGATGGAGCTGTAGAGCCAGCCCACCGCCGAGGCACCGCCGAAGCGTTCCTGCGCCAGCTCCGGGAACAGCGCCCGCGGCATGGCCAGGATCATCGCGATCAGGTCGATGGCGAAGGAGAGCAGCAGCACCCGCGTGGTCGCCAGATAGCGGAAGCCGTCGACGATGCTGGCGAACCCGGCCTTGCGCACGCCGCCGTCCGGGTCCGGCGACGGCGGCATCGCGGGCAGGCGCAGCGTGGCCCAGAGCGACGCGGTGAACAGCAGCGCGTCCGCCGCGTACGCGATGGGCAGCGCCACCCCGACCTGCCAGGCGGCGAAGATCAGCCCGGCGGCGAGCGGGCCGAAGACGGCGGCGGCGGTGAACGTGGTGAAGTTCAGCGTGGTGGCCGCCGGGACCAGCTCGGCCGGCACGAGCCGGGGCAGGATCGCGCTACGGGCCGGCGAGGTGATCGCGAAGGCCGTCGACTGGAGGGCGACCAGCAGCAGGAGCAGCAGCGGGCTGCGCGCGCCGGCCAGCGACTGCACGAGCAGCCCGAGCGTCGAGGCCCAGAGCACGCAGCCGCCGACGAGCAGCACCCGGCGGCGGTCCCGGGCGTCGGCGACCGCGCCGCCCCACAGCCCGAACACCAGCAACGGTACGAAGCCGGCGATGCCGAGCAGGCCGACCCAGAGCGAGCCGCCGGTCAGGTCGAACATCTCCACCGGCACCGCCACGGCGGTGAACTGGAAGCCGAACATGGCGATCGCGTTGCCGGTCCAGACCCGCCGGTACGCGGGCACCCGCAGCGGGCGCAGGTCGATCGCCCAGCGGCTCGCGCCCCGCCGCCGGGCCGACGTGACGTCGGTCACGGTGCGAGCCGCTCGACGACGAAGACCCCGTTCCCGGTACGCCGGAAACGCAGCCGGTCGTGCAGCCGGCTGGCCCGGCCCTGCCAGAACTCGACGGTCTCCGGCCGGACCCGGAACCCGCCCCAGTACGGCGGCGCGGGGATCGGGTCGACGTCGGCGAACCGCTCGGCCGCCGCCCGGTACGCCGCGTCGAGCGCGGCCCGGTCCGGCACCACCGTCGACTGGGCACTGGCCCACGCCCCGAGCTGCGAGCCGCGCGGCCGGCCGGCGAAGTACGCCTCGGTCTCGGCGCGGTCCACCTGCTCGACCCGGCCGGTCACGATCACCTGCCGCTGCATCGGGAACCAGGGGAACACCAGGCTGGCCCACGGGTTCCCGGTCACCTCGGTGCCCTTGCGCGAGCCGTGGTTGGTGTAGAAGACGAAGCCCTCCGGGCCGTACCCCTTGAGCAGCACGGTGCGCCCGCTGGGCCGGCCCTCGGCGTCGGCGGTGCCGAGCACCATCGCGTTCGGCTCCGGCAGCGGATGGGCCACCGCGTCGGCGAACCAGCGGGCGAACTGCGTGTGCCAGTCCGGCGCCAGGTCCGTCTCGGTCAGGCCCAGGTCGGCCGCGTACTCGTTACGCATGCCGGCCGGGGCGGGTGTGTCGCCTGTCACTGTGGTAGTCCCTCTCCCGGGCGTGCCGGCGTCCCCCGACGCTGGCCAGGCCCCGGTACCCAGTCTTCTCCTTCCCGAACGGGCGTCCACCGGCGGGGATGTCGCGTGGCGCACAGTGGCTGTGGGTCGCGCAGCGCGTTACCCACCGGGCAAGATGTTCCGAACCACATCCCTGAAGGGTCGCCTGAGCTGCGGGGCTCGATCAGCCCGCCCGGGCGCGCCGAGCCGAAGCCAGGAGACGACATGTCCGATTTCAAACCGGGCCTGGAGGGCGTCGTAGCCTTCGAGACCGAGATCGCCGAACCCGACCGCGCGGGGGGATCACTGCGCTACCGGGGCGTGGACATCGAGGACCTGATCGGCCAGGTCTCGTTCGGCAACGTCTGGGCGCTGCTGGTGGACGGCCGGTTCGGCCCGGGCCTGCCGCCGGCCGAGCCGTTCCCGGTGCCGGTGCACTCCGGTGACATCCGCGTCGACGTGCAGTCCGCGGTCGCCATGCTGGCGCCGTACTGGGGGCTCAACCAGCTTCTCGACATCTCCGACGAGCAGGCCCGCGAGGACCTGGCCCGGGTGTCGGTCACCGCGCTGTCCTTCGTCGCCCAGTCGGCGCGCGGCCTGGGCCTGCCGGCCGTGCCGCAGAAGGAGATCGACAAGGCGGAGACCATCGTCGAGCGGTTCATGAAGCGCTGGCGGGGTGAGCCCGACCCGCGGCACGTCAAGGCCGTCGACGCGTACTTCATCTCGGCCGCCGAGCACGGCCTGAACGCCTCCACCTTCACCGCCCGGATCGTCGCCTCCACCGGCGCGGACGCCGCGGCCTGCATCTCCTCCGGCATCGGCGCGCTCTCCGGCCCGCTGCACGGCGGCGCCCCGTCCCGGGTGCTCAGCATGCTGGAGGCGGTCGAGCGCAGCGGCGACGCCGACGGGTACGTCAAGGGCGTCCTGGACCGCGGCGAGCGCCTGATGGGCTTCGGCCACCGGGTCTACCGGGCCGAGGACCCGCGCGCACGCGTGCTGCGGCGTACCGCCAAGGAGCTGGGCGCGCCCCGCTTCGAGGTCGCCGAGGCGCTGGAGAAGGCCGCGCTGGCCGAGCTCCAGGCCCGCCGCCCGGACCGCGTCCTCGCCACCAACGTCGAGTTCTGGTCGGCCGTGGTGCTGGACTTCGCCGAGGTGCCGGCGCACATGTTCACCTCGATGTTCACCTGCGCCCGGATGGGCGGCTGGTCGGCGCACATCCTGGAGCAGAAGAAGCTCCAGCGGCTGGTCCGGCCGTCGGCCACGTACGTCGGCCACGGCCCGCGCAAGCCGCAGCAGGTCGAGGGCTGGGACGCCATCCCGCACGGCGTCTGACGTCTCGCCCGGAGCCCCGTTCCCCAGCCGGTGGAGCGGGGCTCCGGCATCTCCGGGACCGGTACGCCGCGCGTGTGGCGGACGCCTCACCGACCGGGGTGGGACAGCCCGCCGGACGTGCCCGGGCAGGTGCGAGGATGGCCGTGGCAGTGTCGCCGGAACGGGCTCGGACGCCCGCCGCCACGCGGCAGGACATCGTCCGCGCCCTGCCAGCTCACCTCTCGCCCATGCGGAAGGATCTTCAAGACCGTGGCTGACGCACCGACCATCCGGATTCCCGACGAGATCAGGCCCGCCGACGGACGATTCGGCTGCGGCCCGTCCAAGGTCCGTCCGGCCGCGGTCTCCGCCCTCTCCGACGTCGCCACCAGCTACCTGGGCACGTCGCACCGGCAGAAGACGGTCCGCGACCAGGTGGCCCGGCTGCGCCGCGGCCTGGCCGAGTTCTTCTCCCTCCCCGAGGGGTACGAGGTGGTGCTCGGCAACGGCGGCACCACCGCGTTCTGGGAGGTCGCGACGTTCGGCCTGATCCGCGACCGGGCCCAGTTCGCCAGCTTCGGCGAGTTCGGCGCCAAGTTCGCCAAGTCGGTCTCCGACGCGCCGTTCCTCGGTGAGCCGACCGTCCGCAAGTCCGACGCGGGCAGCGCCCCGGCGCTGGTGGCCGAGGCCGGCGTGGACGTCTACGCCACCCCGCACAACGAGACCTCCACCGGTGTCGCGGTGCCGATCAGCCGGGTCGCGGGCGCCGACGAGGGCTCGCTGCTGCTGGTCGACGCCACCTCCGGCGCGGGCGGGCTGGACGTGGACGTCGCCCAGACCGACGTCTACTACTTCGCCCCGCAGAAGTGCTTCGGCTCCGACGGCGGGCTGTGGCTGGCCCTGATGTCGCCGGCCGCGCTGGCCCGGGCCACCGAGGTCAAGGAGTCGGGCCGCTACATCCCGGCCTTCCTCGACCTGGTCACCGCGATCGACAACTCGCGGCTGGAGCAGACGTACAACACCCCGGCGCTGGCGACCATCTTCCTGGCCGCGGAGCAGACCGACTGGATGAACTCCCAGGGCGGGCTGGCCTGGGCGGCCAAGCGCACCGCCGAGAGCGCCGGCATCGTGTACGGCTGGGCCGAGCGCTCGCCGTTCGCCACGCCGTTCGTGTCGGACCCGGCGCTGCGGTCCAACGTGGTCGCCACCATCGACTTCGCCGACGGGGTGGACGCGACGGCGATCGCCAAGGCGCTGCGCGCCAACGGCATCGTCGACACCGAGCCGTACCGCAAGCTGGGCCGCAACCAGCTTCGGGTGGCGCTGTTCCCGGCCGTCGAGCCGGCCGACGTCGAGGCGCTCACCGCGTCCATCGACTACGTGGTCGAGCGACTCTGATCACTTGGTCACGGTGGGTGGCCGTCGGGGCTCCGGCGGCCACCCACCGTGATCATTACCGCAGCTCAGTCACGACATGCCGGGGTGTCGCAGTCCCCATCGGCGGGTAGATGAGCGTACGGTGGTGCGAGACGCCCGGGTGGCCGGCTCCCGTGGCGTGACGGCCAGCGAAGCGGGACGGAGGCAAGCCCATGCGCCCAGTACGCTTCGTCGCCCTCTCCGAGGACGGCCAGGCCCTGGTGCTCGCCGACGAGGTGGGGCGCCTGCTGGCGCTGCCCATCGACGAGCGGATCGCGTCGGCGCTGCACGCCGAGCCGGGCGCCCCGCCGCTCGCGGTGGTGCCGAGCGCCACCGACCCGACGCCGTCGCTGTCCCCACGGGACATCCAGGCCCGGATCCGGTCCGGCGAGTCCGCGGAGGACGTCGCCCGCATCGCCGGTGTGCCGGTCGACCGGGTGCTGCGCTACGCCGGCCCGGTGCTCCAGGAGCGGGCCATGCTCGCCCAGCACGCCCGCCGCACCCGGCTCAAGGGCGCGGAGAAGCCGACCCCGCTGGCCGAGGTCGTCAACGGCCGGCTGGCCCAGCACGGCATCGACACCGAGAAGATCTCGTGGGACGCCTACCGCCGCGACGACGGCACCTGGCGGATCATCGCGACCTGGCCGTCCGGCAAGGCCACCGCGCAGGCGGTGTGGGACCTGGACAAGACCCGGCAGAACGTCGCCCCGCACGACGACATGGCGCAATACCTGTGCGCCGAGCGGCCCACGCCGATCCTCGGTCAGGAGCCGGCGCCGGAGCGGGGCGGCCACGCGCTGCCCGGCCCGTCGCGCGGTGAGCCGAGCCGGGGTGGGCACGGCCTGCCGGCCGCCTCCGACCACGCCCGTCCGGGGCGTGACCCGATCCGCGCCGGCCGGGACGCGCTGCTCGCCTCGCTGGACCGGCCGCTCGGCGGCACGTCCGGGCGGGGTCTCGACACCCGCTCCCCGGCCGCGCTGGCCGGGCAGGAGGCGCCCCGTCAGCGGGCCGTCGCCGGTGGTGCCGCCGCGCTGCTCGGTGGTGGGCAGGGTTCGGCCTTCGACGACGACTCGGACGCGCCGAAGGAGATCCCCGCCGTACCCTCGCTGGCCGTGCTGCGGCCCCGTCGCACCGGCCCCGCGGCGGCGACCGGCGGTGCGGCCGCCGAGTCCACCGACGCCGGCGGCAAGCCGCGCAAGCGGCTGCCGAGCTGGGACGACGTGCTGTTCGGCACCGGCCCGGCGGCCCGCGAATCATCCTGATCCATCGCTCCACCCTGGCTCGTCGGCAAGGCACTCGAAGTGTCGGCGTGCCAGGGTGGAGGCATGGAGTACACGAACCTGGGACGCACCGGTCTGTCCGTGAGCCGCCTCTGCCTCGGCACGATGAACTTCGGTCCGCAGACCGACGAGCCGGACAGCTTCGCCATCATGGACCGGGCGCTCGAACACGGGATCAACTTCTTCGACACCGCGAACGTCTACGGCTGGAAGCTCGGTAAGGGCGTCACCGAGCACATCGTCGGCCGCTGGTTCGCGCAGGGCGGCGGGCGCCGCGACAAGGTCGTCCTCGCCACCAAGGTGTACGGCAAGATGGGCGAGTGGCCCAACGAGCAGGGCCTGAGCGCCCGGCACATCATCCGGGCCTGCGAGGACTCGCTGCGCCGGCTCCAGACCGACACGATCGACCTCTACCAGATGCACCACATCTCCCGGACCACGCCGTGGGAGGAGATCTGGCAGGCGATGGAGACGCTGGTCGCCCAGGGCAAGGTGATCTACGTCGGCTCGTCCAACTTCGCCGGCTGGCACATCGCCCAGGCGCAGGCCGCCGCCGGACAGCGCAACTTCCTCGGCCTCGTCTCCGAGCAGTCGATCTACAACCTGCTGACCCGCCACGTCGAACTGGAGGTCGTCCCGGCCGCCCAGCACTACGGGCTGGGCATCATCCCCTGGTCGCCGCTGCACGGCGGGCTGCTCTCCGGCATCATCCGCAAGATGGCCGAGGGCAGCGCGGCGCGCGGCACCACCGGCCGCTCGGCCGACGCGCTGGCCGAGCACCGGAACACCATCGAGGCGTACGAGAAGCTCTGTGCCGACCTCGGCCACGACCCGGCCGACGTGGCGCTGGCCTGGCTGCTGTCCCGGCCGGGCGTGACCGCCCCGATCGTCGGCCCCCGCACCATGGACCAGCTCGACCGCAACCTGGGCGCCCTCGACGTCCACCTGGACGAGCCCACCCTCACTCGCCTCGACGAGCTGTTCCCGCCCGTGGGCAACGGCGGCCCCGGCCCCGAGGCCTGGGCCTGGTAAACCCCGGCCCGCTCGCCCTCACCCTCGCCCTCACCCTCGCCCCGTTGATCTTGCAGTTTGCGCCCCCGCTCGGGGCGGTTCGGGTGTTTTGCCCGGGCACAAACTGCAAGATCGCGGGCGGGGGAAAGGGCGGGGCGCGGGGGGGCGGGGGCGGGGCTAGAGGGGCCAGGTGGTGACTCGGGTGTGGCGGGTGGGTGGGCCTGGATTGCTGTGGACCAGGGTCAGGCGGTCGGCGGGCCAGTCCGGGCCGGAGTAGTCGTCCAGGGTCGCCAGGTCGGCGCGGAGGTCGGACTCCGGCACCCGGTCGCCGGGGCGGGCGATGGTCAGGTGTGGCCGGAACGGCTTGTCGTCGCAGGGCAGCCCGGCCCCGCGCAGCCCGTCGCGGATCGACCGGGCGAGCGCGTCGAGCGCGTCGACCTCGCCACGCACGTCCACCCAGAGCACAGTGGACCGCCCCTGACCGAATCTGCCGCCACCGGCGAGGCGTAGCTGCGGGGAGCGAGCCGACCGGGCGGCCGAGGCGAGCGCCGACTCCACATCGGGCAGCCGGACGTCCGGCACCTCACCGAGGAAGGCGAGCGTGAGGTGCAGGTTCGCCGGGTCGGCGAGCCGGGCGTGGCGGGCGGACGCGACCCGCAGACCCTTGATCCGGGCGGTCAGGTCCGCGACCGCCACGGCAGGCGGGTAGATCGCCGCGAAGAGACGCACCCGGTCAGCGGTGCCGCTGGTGGTGCGCGGCGCGGGCGGCCGGCAGGGTCAGCCCGGCGGCGTGCAGCAGCCCTTCGACGCGTACCCGTTCGATCTCCCGGTCGACGCCGTCCAGCTCGGCCAGGTGTTCGGCGATGCCGAGCGCGTGGCAGGCGGCGCGCAGCCGTTCGTCGTACGCCTCGATGACCGCGCCGTGCCACACCACGCTGCGGTCGGCGGCGGCGAGCCGGTGCCCGCCGAGCCGACGCAGGTCGGTGGCGAGTTGTTCCAGCGGGCGGCGGCCGTCCTTGTCGAACTCGGTGAGGTCGATGTCGCGGGTCAGCGCCTCGGCCTCGATGGCCCGGTCGAGCCGCGCGATGGTACGGCGTTCCCGTCGCTGCTCCCGCCACTCGGCCCATCCGCAGGCGACCCGATCGATGATCTCGTCGGCGCAGAACAGCAGCGCGAACAGGGCAGGCAGGCAGCAGACGGCGAGGATCGCCAGCGCCAGCAGCAGTCCCTGCCCCACTTCCACACATCGACGCTAAGCCCTGCCGCACCGGCCCGCCACCCGTTTGGGTAATCGGGCCGGTACGACCGGCTATCGGCGTTACTTGGCGCCGGGTGACACCACGTAGAAGCGGGGCATCGGCAGCACCCGCATGCGCAGCCGGGCGCCGGAGCGGCGCAGCTGCCAGGTGAGCGCCAGCAGCGCGGCGGTGAGCGAGATCAGACCGCCGGCCCAGATGCTCGCGCCCGCGCCGTACTTCTCGGCGACCCAGCCGATCAGCGGCGCGCCGACCGGGTTGGTGCCCAGGAACACCAGCACCCACAGCGCCATCACCCGTCCCCGGAAGGCGGCGTCGACACCGAGCTGTACGCGCTGGTTGGCGGCCTGGGCGAAGTAGATCATGAAGAACCCGGCGGGCAGCAGCAGCGTCACGACCAGCCAGTACGCCGGGGCGAGCCCGACGAGCGTGCCGAAGACGGCGCAACCGATCGCGGCACCGAGCACGAGCCAGACCGAGGGCCGGCTGCGCCGTCCGGTGCCGGCCAGCGCCCCGACCAGCGCACCGGCCGCGAGCGCGGTGCTGAACAGGCCGAACGAGGCGGCGCCGGTGTTGAACACGGTCTTCGCGAGCGCGGCGAGGGTGAGCTGGAAGTTGAACAGGCTCATCCCGATCACCGACATGAGGACCATCGGCAGCAGGATGTCGGGGCGTCGTGCCACGTACCGGAGGCCGTCGACCACCCGGGCCTGGTCCCGCTCGCCGACCGGCGGCAGCTCCTTGCGGTGCAGCTCGTCGGTACGCATCCGGACCACGTTCACCAGCGGGGCGATCGAGCTGAGCGCGGTGACCAGGAAGACCGGGCCGACGTCGACGACGGCGATGGCCAGGCCGGCGACGGCCGGGCCGACGATCCGGGCGGAGTTGAACACGGCCGCGTTGAGCGAGAGCGCGTTCGGCAGCAGCGGCATGCCGACCAGCTCGGAGACGAACGCCTGCCGGACCGGCGTCTCGACCGCGTTGGACACGCCGAGCAGGGCGGCGAACGTGAAGACGTGCCAGAGCTGCACCAGGCCGGTGAGGACCAGGATGCTCATGGCCAGCGCGAGCACGGTCCAGAACGCGTTGGCGACGAAGAGCAGCATCCGCTTGTCGTAGCGGTCGGCGAGCCGGCCGGACAGCAGCGTGAGCAGGAGTACGGGCGTGAACTGCAACGCGGTGACCACGCCGAGTGCGGTCGCGGAGTTGTCGCTGAGCTCGAGGACGAGCCAGTCCTGGGCGATGAACATCATCCAGACGCCGATCAGTTTGATCAGCTGTCCGGTGGCGAAGAGCCGGTAGTTACGGACTCGTAGGGACTGGAACATCGTGCTCAGCTTGGCCTGCACTCTAGGTGCGCCTCCTTGCGTCGGTACGCTTCATCCACAGCTGACGAAGCGAACCGCGGGCGGCGGTGTCAGGCGCGAGCGATGCCCTGGAGGATGTCCGCGGCACGCCGTAGCGTTTCGCGTTCGTCCTCGGTCAGCGCGGCCAGCCGGGTGGCCAGCCACTCGTTGCGGGCCCGCTCGAACTGGTCGAGTACGGCCCGTCCCCCTTCGGTCGCCGCCAGGATGACCTGCCGTCCGTCGGTCGGATGGGGAGTGCGCTGCACGAGGCCGCGCTCCTCCAACTTCGCGACGATCTTCGTCATCGTGGGCGGCTGCACCCGTTCGACATCAGCCAGTTCCCGTGGCGTGAGGGCGCCCGCCAGATTGAGGCTGGTGAGCGCCGACAGCTGGGTGACCGTGAGGTCGCCGACCGGCCGGGCCTGTCGGACCCGCCGGTTGAGCCGGGTGATCGCATCTCGCAGCTGAGGCGCCAGCTGCGCCGGTGGCACGCGTTTCGCCGTCACCGTCCGCTCCGTCACACTCGTTAGCTTAACTAATGAGCCTGGCTAACGACATGCGTTATGACCAGGCTCACCAGCGTCAGAGCAACACGGACTCGACCGGCCCGCGCAGGAAGTACACGATGAACAGCACGGCGACCCCGTACAGGAGCGGGTGGACCTCGCGGGCCTTACCCTTGGCCACCTTCAGCACCACGAAGCTGATCACGCCGGCCCCGATGCCGTTCGAGATCGAATAGGTGAACGGCATCAGCGCGATGGTGAGGAACGCCGGGATGGCGATCTCGTAGTCGGTCCAGTCGATCGTGCGGACCGCCGTCATCATCAGGAAGCCGACCACCACCAGCGCCGTCGAGGCGGCCTCGAACGGCACGATCAGCGACAGCGGCGCCAGGAACATGGCGAGCAGGAACAACCCGCCGGTGACCAGGTTGGCCACACCGGTCCGGGCACCCTCCGCGACACCTGCGGCGCTCTCGATGTACGAGGTGTTGCTGGACACCGAGGCCGCGCCACCCGCGGCGGCGGCGATCGAGTCGACGAGCAGGATCTCCTTGGCCTTCGGCGGGGTGCCCGTCTCGTCGAGCATGTCCCCTTCCTGGCCGATCGCGACCATCGTGCCCATGGTGTCGAAGAAGTCCGTGATCAGCAGCGTGAAGACGAACATCAGCGGCACCAGCCAGCCGACCCGGCTCCACGAGTTCAGCACGTTGAACTGGCCCAGCAACGACAGGTCGGGCAGGTCCACGATCTGCTTGGGCAACTCGGGCACGTTCAGCGCCCAGCCCTTCGGGTTCGGCTTGCCGTCGACGAACGACGGGCCGATGTTGGCGATCGCCTCGACCACGATGGCCAGCACGGTGGAGGCCAGGATGCCGATCAGGATCGCGCCACGAACCCGGCGGACCACAAGCACCAGGGTGACCAGCAGGCCGACCACGAAGACCAGCATCGGCCAGCTCGCGATCTTGCCGCCGATACCCAGCTCGACCGGCACCGTCGTGTCCGCCACGTCCGGAATGCGGCGGACGAAGCCGGCATCCACGAGGCCGATGATGGTCAGGAACAGACCGATTCCGACGCCGATCGCGGTCTTGATCTGGGTCGGCACCGCGCGGAACACCGCCGTACGCAGGCCGGTGAGCACCAGGATGCCGATCAGGACACCCTCGATGACCACCAGGCCCATCGCGTCCGCCCAGGTCATCAACGGCGCGATTTCCTTGGCGACGAGCACGTTCACGCCCAGGCCGGCCGCGAGCGCGATCGGGAACCGGGCCACCACACCCATCAGGATGGTCATCACACCGGCCACCAGCGCGGTCGCCGCCGCCAGCGCCGGGATGGCCAGGGTGTTGTCGAACTTGTCCTCTGCGCTGCCGAGGATCAGCGGGTTCAACACCACGATGTACGCCATCGTGAAGAACGTGGCGAAGCCGCCCCGCAGCTCCCGGCTCAGCGTCGACCCGCGCGCCGAGATCAGGAAGAAGCGGTCGAAGGCGTTTCGTGGATGCGCGGGATCGGGCGGCGTGCCGTGATCCGGCGGCGGAGCAATGGACATGGGGTCCTCATCTAGGTCATCGGCCGGTTTTGTCGCGCGCATCGTCCCAGATCACCTGGCGGACAGGGAAGAACGATCACGTACGCTGGGCCGGTGTCACAGGAGCAACAGCCGCGGCCGGAGCCGCTCGACCCGCCGATGGTGCCGTTCGCCGTCGCCGGGCTGATCGCCTGGGCGGTGGCCGGCCTGGTGCTACTGGTCTTCTTCCGGGACTGGCTCACCGAATCCGGGCGTCAGAACTGGCTCTGGACCTGCCTGGCCGGTTTCCTGTGGGGCTTTCCCGGCCTCGCGGTGATGATGCGGCACGACGCCAACCGGCGTCGCCGGCGCGCGGCTGCCGCGCAGCGACAGCGCTGACCCGTCAGGGGTGGCCGTACGGCTCCGCCGGCTCGGCCGCCTCCACCGAGCCCGGGGCCCGGCTGACGGTCATCGCCTCGACCGCGCTGTCGTCGTAGACGGTGGGCAGCTCGTCGACGGGCGTCTCGGCCGACTCGATCATCGTTTCCGAGTGCGCGCCGCACCCGTGGTCGGCGCTCACCACGCGGCCGTCGTCCGGGGCGTAGAAGTTGCCGCAGGCGCCGAACGCCAGGCGCAGCGAACCGGCGAGCGGCAGGTAGAAGCCGCAGGTGCCACAGCGGGCGGCGGCCGGCGCGGCGACCGAGATGGCGGCGTCCGGGCCGTGGTCGCCGTCGTACCAGCGCTGGGCGGCCTCGGCGCGGCCCTCCCGGGACAGCACCCGGGGCCGGCCCAGGCCCAGCTCCCAGGCGGTCTCCTCCACTGCCGGGTCGTCGGAGAGCAGGTAGCCGGGGGCGAGCCGCTCGTCGTCGGCCGGGGTGGGCAGCAGATCGCCCGGGCCCAGGTCGCCCGGCTTGAGCCGCTCCTGCCAGGGCAGCCAGCCGGGAGCGAGCAGCGCGTCCGGGCCGGGCAGCAGCACCGTCTCGCAGATGGTGACGTGCCGGCTGCGCGGCACCCGGGTCACCGTGACGGCCCAGCGCCAGCCGCGGTAACCGGCCATCCGGCATTCGAAGTAGTGGGTGACGACCCGGTCGCCCTCGGCGACCGCCTGGAGATGATCACCGATGTCGGTGGGCTCCACCTCGGTGATCGCGTCGCGGGCCACCTCGACGGCGGCGGCGCAGACCTGGTCGAGCCGGGGAGCGCGGGCGGAGGCGGGCCTGGTCACCGGACCATTGTTCCCCATGCCCGTCCACGGGCGACAGGCACTCCCCGGAGTCATTCTCTCCGGGTGATGCGGCGCACGTGGAAAGGATGGGCGAGGATGGGACGCATGGCGCTGTCCTCCCGCTCCGGCCGCTCCTTCCTCGGGCGGACCGTCGGCACCGGCATCCGCGCCACCCGGCTGCTGCTGCGGGGCTCGCTGCACGGCGGGCGCTGGATGACCCGGCGGGCCGGCACTGCCCGGGCCCGCAGCGCCGGCAACGAGGTGGGCATGGTCCGCCTGTTCGACCTGCACGCGCTCTCCTGCGCCGGTGACACGCTCATCGCGATCGGCCTGGCCGGGACGATCTTCTTCGACGTGCCGCTGGGCGAGGCGCGCAACAAGGTCGCCCTCTACCTGCTGGTGACCATGGTCCCGTTCGCCATGCTCGCCCCGGTGGTCGGCCCGCTGCTCGACCACTTCCGCCACGGCCGGCGGTACGCGCTCGCCACCACCATGCTCGGCCGGGCGTTCCTGGCCTGGCTGATCTCCGACTACATCGGCGGCTTCGGGCTCTACCCGGCGGCGTTCGGCGTGCTCGCGCTCTCCCGGGCGTACGGGGTGGCCCGCTCGGCGGCGGTCCCCCGGCTGCTCCCCGAAGGGCTCGGGCTGTCCCAGGTCGGGGCGCGCGCGAGCGTCTACGGCACGGTGGCCGGGGCGCTCGTCGCGCCGATCGGGCTGGCCGCGTTCTGGTTCGGGCCGCAGTGGCCGCTGCGGGTCGCCTCGGTGATCTTCCTGATCGGCATGGTGATCTCGCTGCGACTGCCGCCGAAGGCCGACTCCGAGCCGCCGGAGCGGATGCCGCACCCGCTGCGCGCGATGCGCCGCCGCGACGGCGAGCGCCCGCTGGGCCGGGGCCGTCCCAGCGGCCGGCTGGTGATCGCCACGCTGATCGGCGCGGCGGCGCTGCGCGGGCTCTACGGCTTCCTGCTGCTGTTCCTGGCCTTCGCGATCAAGGCCGGTGACCTGACCACCGACTTCTTCGGCCGCGACCTCGGCGCCCAGGGCGCGCTGGGCCTGGTCGGCGGCGCGCTGGCGGTCGGCACGTTCCTGGCCACCGCGATCGGCACCCGTCTGCGCATCCACCGGCCGACAGCACTCCAGTCCAGCGGCACGATCGTGGTGGCCGGTGTGGCGGTGCTCGCCGCGCTGAAGTTCTCGCTGCCCATGGTGGCGCTGCTCTGCCTGGTGGCCGCGATGATGAGCGGGATCGCCAAGCTCGCCGTGGACGCCTCGATCCAGGAACGCATCCCGGAGCGGCTGCGCGCCAGCTCGTTCGCGCACTCGGAGACCGCGCTGATGCTGGCGTTCGTGGCCGGGGGCGGGCTCGGGCTGGTGCCGTTCACCGGGCTGATCGGCGTGACGGTCGCCGCCGCGGTGGCCGCGCTGGTGGCCGTACGCGGGGTGCTGGTCGCCGGCAAGCTCCGCGGTGAGCATCTGGTCGGCCGTCCGCTCGGCGACCAGGAGCTGGCGGCGGAGCAGGCCACCCGGGCCGAGGAACCGGCCGCCACCTCGTTCGACGATCCGGCGCCCACGTCACCGGCGCCCCAGCGTTCCGGGCCGCCGGACGACGACGGGCTGGCGCCGCCCGGCTTCCACATCTACCGGCCGTCCTCATCGGTGGGCGGCCCCGGCGGCGTCGAGGACACCGAGCGCCGCGATCCCCGAGGGCCGGTGGCGTGACCGGTCTGCTCGTGGTCACGGCCGTACCGGCCGAGGCCGAGGCGATCCGTGCCGGCCTCGCCGCATCGACCGCACCGGCACCGTCGGACGGGACAGTGCCGCCGGACGGGACGGAACCGCCGGACGTGACGGTGCTGCCGGTCGGGGTCGGCCCGGCCGTGGCCGGGGCCGCCACGGCACGGCTGCTGGCGCTGGCCGAGGCGGCCGGGCGGCCGTACCGGGCGGTGGTCAGCGCGGGCATCGCCGGCGGGTTCGCCGGCCGGGTCGCTGTGGGCGGGACGGTGCTGGCCGACCGCAGCGTCGCCGCCGACCTCGGCGCCGAGTCGCCGGCCGGTTTCATCCCGGTCGAGGACCTGGGGATGCCTCCCGAGTTGCTGGGCGGCGGCCGGACCGTGCTCACCGATCCGGCCCTGCTGGCCCTTCTGCGCGCCGCGCTGCCGGGGGCCACGGTCGGCACGGTGCTCACGGTCAGCACGGTGACCGGCACCGCCGCCAGCACCGCGGCGCTCGCCGAACGGCACCCGGACGCGGTGGCCGAGGCCATGGAGGGGTACGGCGTGGGGGTCGCCGCCGCCCACGCCGGTGTGCCCTTCGCCGAGCTGCGGACCGTCTCCAACCCGATCGGCCCGCGCGACCGGAGCGCGTGGCGCATGCGCGAGGCGTTCGCCGCGCTCACCGCCGCCGCTGCCGCCCTCCACTGATCTTGTCCACCTGTGGACAACCCTGTGGACAACCCGCCGGGCTGGGGACAGCGGAGCCTCAGACCGTGATGACGACCTTGGCGCGCGCGTGCTCGCCTTCGAGGTAGCGGACGGCGTCGGGCACCTCGCGCAGCGGGTAGGTGCGGTCGACGACGGGGGTGAGGCGGCCCGCCTCGGCGTGCTCGCGGAGCGCGTCGAGGTGCGCCCGGCCGGGTGAGGTGGCGAGGACGACGACGCGCTGCCGGACGAACGGCGCCGTCAGCCGTCCACGGGCCAGCAGCCCGATCGGGCCGAGCAGGCTGCCGCCGCGGTAGACGCCGCCGCCGGAGAGCACGAGCGTCCCGGAAGGCGTCAGCGCCCGCCGCAACGCCGTGAGGGAGCGGTTGCCGACCAGGTCGAACACCACGTCGTGGCGGTCCGCCGCGCGGGTGAAGTCGTCACGGCTGTAGTCGACCACGCGGTCCGCGCCGAGTGAGCGGACCAGCGCGACGTTGCGGGTGCGGCACACGCCGGTCACGGTCGCGCCGAGCGCCTTCGCGAGCTGGACGGCGAGCGTGCCGACGCCGCCCGACGCCCCGTTGATCAGGACGCGGTGACCGGGCCGGACCTGCCCGGCGTCGCGCAGCCCCTGGAGCGCGGTGACGCCTGCCAGCGGCAGGGCCGCCGCCTGCGCCGGCGTCAGGTTCGCCGGCCGCGGCGCGACCAGGTGCTCGGGTACGCGCACGTACTCGGCGAACGCGCCGTCGGCCTCGCCCAGGTCACCGAAGACGGCGTCGCCGGGGCGTACCTGCCGCACCTGGGCGCCGACGGCCTCGACCCGGCCGGCGAAGTCGCGGCCACGGACGCGGGCCCGGGGCCGCCCGAGGCCGAGCGCCAGCCGCGACAGCCGGGGGTCGCCGCGCATGACGTGCCAGTCGTACGCGTTCACCGCGGCGGCCTCGACCCGGACGAGGACGTCACCGGGGCCGGGCTCGGGCGTCTCGACGTCGGCGAGCACGAGTGTCTCCGGGGGGCCGTACCGGTCCTGGACGATCGCCTTCATGTCCCACTCCCTCCCAGGTGTACGGCGTACACCGTGATGGGACCAGGCTAGGTGTACGCCGTACACCCGTCAAGGCGGTTACTGTGTCAACGGCCACCGGGAGGACTGGGGACGACATGGCTGAGCAGGTGGAGACGGTGCGCCGGGCACCCCTGACCAGGGACCGCGTCCTGCGTGCCGCCGTCGCGCTCGCCGACCAGACCGGGATCGAGTCGCTCAGCATGCGCAACCTCGCGCAGGACCTGGGCGTCGTGCCGATGGCCCTCTACAAGCACGTCGCCAACAAGGACGAACTGCTCGACGGCATGATCGACATGGTCGTCGGGGAGATCGACCCGCCGGCCGCCGGCGACTGGAAGCAGGCGATCCGCCGGCGCGTCCTGTCGGCGCGACAGATGCTGCTCCGCCACCCCTGGGCGTCGCTGGCGATCGAGTCCCGGACCATGGCCACACCGGCCGTGCTCGCGTACCTCGACTCGACGGTCGGCGTGTTGCGGGCGGGCGG
Organism: Micromonospora sp. CPM1; assembly: GCF_023896895.1. Taxonomy (NCBI): domain Bacteria; kingdom Bacillati; phylum Actinomycetota; class Actinomycetes; order Micromonosporales; family Micromonosporaceae; genus Micromonospora; species Micromonospora sp. CPM1. The sequence goes on along the minus strand of NZ_JAMHIU010000010.1, from coordinate 98,960 downwards.
GTTCTCCACCGACCTGGCCCACCACGTCATGCACGCGCTGGGCAGCCGGGTGCTGGGCTTCAGCCAGGAACTGTTCGACGCCTCCCGCCAGGCCGGCCGGTCCGGTGCGACGGTGCCCGAGGCGCCGGCCGACCTGCCGCCGGAGGTGGCCGCCCGGTTCCCCAACCTCGCGGCCGTCGCCACCGCGGCGTCCCACGACGGCGACTCGGTCGTCGGGCCGGGCTGCGACGACCAGTTCGAGTTCGAGTTCGCGCTGGACCTGCTGCTGGACGGCATCGAGCGGCTGCACCGGGACGGCTGGACGTCACACCGGACGGGGTGACGGGTCAGCCGGGCGCCGGGGTTACGGTGGGACCGTGGCGCTCTCCCTGGCGATCTCCCCCTGCCCCAACGACACGTTCGTCTTCGACGCCCTGGTGCACGGCCGGGTGCCGGGCGCACCGGCGGTCGAAGTGACCTACGCGGACGTCGACGTCACCAACACCGCCGCCGAGCGGGGGGCGTTCGACCTGGTGAAGGTCAGCTACGCCGCGCTGCCGTGGCTGCTCGACGACTACCACCTGCTGCCCTGCGGCGGCGCCCTCGGCCGCGGCTGCGGCCCGCTGGTGCTGACCCGGGGTGACCGGACCGACCTGTCCGGCGCGACGGTGGCGGTGCCCGGCGAGCGGACCACCGCGTACCTGCTGTTCCGCCTGTGGGCGGCCGACCAGGCCCCGGCGCGCATCGAGGTGGTGCCGTTCCACGAGATCATGCCGGGCGTGGCCGCCGGCCGGTACGACGCGGGCCTGGTCATCCACGAGGCGCGCTTCACCTACCCGCGGCACGGGCTGACCGCGCTGGTCGACCTCGGCGAGTGGTGGGAGGGCGACACCGGGCTGCCGATCCCGCTCGGCGCGATCCTGGCCCGCCGGGGCGCCGTGGACCCGGTCGAGGCCGCCGCCTGGATCCGCGAGTCGGTACGCCAGGCGTGGGCCGACCCGGAGGCCAGCCGGGAGTACGTCCTCGCGCACGCGCAGGAGATGGAGCCCGACGTGGTGGACCGGCACATCGGCCTCTACGTCAACGAGTTCACCGCCGACCTGGGAGAGGCCGGCTTCGCCGCCGTGGAGGCGCTGCTGGGCCGGGCCGCCGACGCCGGGCTCGTCCCTCAGACCTCCAGCTCGCGCGCCACCGCGTGGACCAGCTGAGCGATCTTCTGGGCGGTCTTCCGATCCGGGAAGCGACCGCGGCGCAGGTCCGGCTGGACCTTCGCCTCCAGCACCTTGATCATGTCTTCGACCAGGCCGTGGAGTTCCTCGGCCGGCCGGCGGCGCAGCTCCGCCACCGACGGCGGCGCCTCCAGCAGCTTGACCCCCATCGCCTGGGCGCCCCGCCGGCTGTCGACCACGCTGAAATCGACCCGCTGGCCACCCTTCAGGTCGGCGACACCCGCCGGTAGCGCGCCCTTCGGCAGGAACACGTCGCCACCCTCGTCACTGGTGACGAACCCGTACCCCTTGGCGGCGTCGTACCACTTCACTCGACCCGTCGGCACCTGTTGAACCCCGCTCCACTCGAACCGTCTACCCCTCCAAGGCTAGCCCGATGATCCGGTCCAGCGCCCTCGGGAATTCGACGAGATCATCAAGCACCAGGTACGCCCCGGCCTCGGTCAGTTCGTCGGCCGTGCACGGGCCGGTCGCCACCGCCACGCCCGGGATTCCCGCGGCCCGCGCGGCGGCCATGTCGGCCACGTGGTCGCCCACGTAGAGCGTGGCGCCGTGCTCGCGCAACGCGACCGCCTTCTGCTCGGCGAACACGTCCCCGGCCAGCTCGTCCACCGGCAGCCCGAGGTGGTCCAGGTGCAGCTTCGCCAGCCGGCCCATCTTCGCGGTCACCACCATCGTCCGGCCGCCGCGCGCGTGCACCGCGCGCAACGCGGCCTCCGCACCCGGCATCGGCACGGTCGGGGTGATCGCGTACGCCGGATAAAGCTCCCGGTACAGCGCCACCGCCTCCTCCACCCGCTCCGGCGGGAACCAGTGCGCCAGCTCGGTACGCAGCGGCGGGCCCAGCCGGGAGACGGCCAGTTCCCCGTCCACGTGCACGCCCGTGCGCGCGGTCAGTGCCCGGAACGCGGCGGCGATCCCGGGCCGGGAGTCGACCAGGGTCATGTCGAGGTCGAAGCCGACCATCAGCGGAGACATGCCGAGAACCTACCCAGCGGGCTAGCGTGGTACGACGATGACCACCTCACTCGCCGACCACCTGCGGGCCCTCCCCGACGAGTCGCTTGCCGCCCTGCTCCAGCTGCGGCCCGACCTCGTCGTGCCGGTGCCGGCCGACGTGTCCGCCCTCGCCCTGCGCGCCCAGTCCCGGGTCTCCGTGGCCCGGGCGCTCGACGGGCTGGACCAGTTCACCCTCCAGATCCTCGACGCCGCCCGGCTCACCCGGAGCCCCGAGGGCGCCACCTCCACCGACCAGATCCTGGCCATGGCCACCGCCGGGCCGCAGCCGCCCGCACCGACGGCGGTCCGCGCCGCCGTCGACCGGCTCCGGGCCCGGTTCCTGCTGTACGGCCCCGAGCACGACCTGTGCGTGGCCGGCGGCATCGACGAGGTGTCCCCGTACCCGGCGGGGCTGGGTCGGCCGGCGGCGGAGCTGGACCCGCGCGCGGCGGCGCTCTGCGCGGACCCGGCGAAGCTGCGGCGGACGCTGCTGTCCGCGCCGCCCTCGGCCCGGGCGGTCCTGGACCGGCTCGCCGCCGGGCCGCCGGTCGGGACCGTCGCCCCCGGTGCGCTGGAGGCCCCCGCCACCGGCACCGAGGACGTGCTGCCACCCGACCTGGTCAACGGCGGAGCGCCGACCGGTTCCCCGATCCGCTGGCTGGTCGAGCACCGGCTCCTGGTCCGGATGTCCGGCGGCCGAAACGGCACCGTCGAGCTGCCCCGCGAGGTGGGGCTGGTGCTGCGCCGCGACGCCGGTCCGCTCGGCCCGCTGCGCACCGGCCCGCCGGTGGTGTCCGGCCCGCCGCGCGAGGTCAAGTCAGTCGACTCGGCCGGGGCCGGGCAGACCATGGAGATGGTCCGGCACAGCGAGGCGATGCTGGAGGCGCTGACCGCGGAACCGGCGCCGGTCCTGCGTTCCGGCGGCGTCGGCGTACGCGACCTGCGGCGACTCGCCCGTGGTCTCGGGCTGGACGAGCCGACCACCGCGCTGCTGTTCGAGGTGGCGTACGCGGCGGGGCTGACCGGTGAGATGGAGCTGACCGGCGCGGCCACCACCCGGTACGGCGGCGACCAGCAGATCCTGCCCACCGGCGGATACGAGGTGTGGCGCGCGGTGTCGCTGGCCCAACGCTGGGAGCAGCTCGCCCGCGCCTGGATGTCGATGCCCCGCCAGGCCGGCCTGATCGGGCAGCGCGACGACCGGGACCGGCCCATCTCGGTGCTCTCCGCCGAGGCGGAACGGGCCGGTGCGCCGGCCGCCCGGCGCGCGGTGCTGGCCGTGCTGGCCGACCTGCCGCCCGGAACCGCGCCGACCACCGACGAGGTGCTGGAGCTGCTGGACTGGCGCGCGCCCCGGCGGGCCCGGGGGCGGGAGGCGGCGCACCGGGAGGTACTGGCCGAGGCCGCCACGCTGGGCGTGACCGGGCTCGGCGCGCTCACCTCGTACGGGCGGCTGCTGCTCGCCGAGCTGACCGAGGCCGACGAACGCGGGGACGACCCGCTCGGGCTGCGCTCCGACGCCGAGTCGGGCGACGCGTCGACGACCGTACGAGCGCTGGACGGACTGCTGCCCGCACCGGTCGACCACGTGCTGGTGCAGGCCGACCTGTCAGTGGTGGTGCCCGGCCCGCCCGACCCGGCGCTCGCCGCCGAACTGGACGTGGTGGCCGAGCACGAGTCCGCGGGCGGAGCCAGCGTGCACCGGGTCACCACGGCGAGCATCCGGCGGGCGCTCGACGCCGGCTACACCGCCGACGACCTGCACGCGCTGTTCCGCCGCCGGTCGCGTACCCCGGTCCCGCAGGGCCTGACCTATCTGGTCGACGACGTGGCCCGCAAGCACGGCGGGCTGCGCGTCGGGTCGGCCGGCGCGTACGTGCGCAGCGACGACGAGGCGCTGCTCACCGAGGTGCAGGCGGACCGGCGACTGGAGCCGCTGGCGTTCCGCCGGCTCGCGCCCACGGTGCTGGTCACCCCGTACCAGGTCAACCGGATGCTCACCGCGCTGCGCGACGCCGGGTACGCCCCGGTGCCCGAGGACGCCAGCGGCACGATGGTGCTGGCGCGGACGAAGACCCGGCGGGCGCCGGCCCGTACCGCGATCGGCCGTGCGGTGGACCCGCTCGCCACGCCGAAGCTGCCGATGCCCCGCCTGCTCGGCGTGGTGGAGCAGATCCGCCGCGGCGAGGCGGCGGCCCGGGCGGCACGACGGGCCCCGGCGGTGGTCCGCGGCGCCCCGGCGGCGACGGGTGGTCCCACGCCGGTGTCCGGGCACGGCGACGCGCTGGCGGTGCTCCAACAGGCGGTACGGGACAAGGCGCTGGTCTGGGTGGGCTACGTCGACGCGCACGGGGCGACCGCGTCCCGGCTGGTCCGCCCGGTGTCCATCGGCGCCGGCTACCTGCGCGCCGAGGACGACCGGACGGAGATGCTGCACACGTTCGCGCTGCACCGGATCACGGCCGCCGTGCTGGAGGAGTGAGCTACTCCCCGTTGCGGCGCAGCGTGCCGATCACCGACACGGCCAGCAGCAACGCGAACGCGGCACCGGCCGACTCGCCCACCGAGTCGACGAAGCCCTGCTGCTGCACCAGCAGCCCGAACAGGAACCAGCCGAACACCCCCGCGGCGGCGGCCGCGTAGGCGAGCAGGACCGCCGTGGGCACCTCCTGCTGCCGCGTCCGCTCGTCCTCGGGAAGCACGTCCTGGTCAACGGTCATGACAGTCCCTCCCCGTCCCGGCATGGACCCGGCTTCCAGGGTTACACCAACCGGAGCGCGCGGACAGGGGTTAAAACCCTGATCCGGGCGCTCCGGTCACGGGTGGAACGGGTTCCGGGGCTCAGGTGCCGGGGCGGCGGCCGATCACGACCACGCGGGTGCCGACCGAGCCCAGCTCCCACAGGCGTACCGCGTCACGGTGCAGCAGGTTCACGCAGCCGTGCGAACCGATCGCGCCGTTGTGCAGGTAGGTGGTGGTCTCGTGGAAGCCGATCCCGCCGTTGAACTGCTGCCAGTACGGCAGCCACACCTCGTACGGGTTGGACCACTCGCGCGGGTTCTTCCGGCCCACCGAGTACGTGCCGGCGGGGGTGGCGTAGCCGGACATGCCGGTGCGGGTGACTGTCGGTCCCATCACCACCTTCCCGCCGCGCATCGCCCAGACCGTCTGCCGGGTCAGGTCGACGCAGAAGGTGAGCCGGGAACCCGCCTTGCACCTTGCGGTGTCGGTGGCGGCGAGCCGCTTCGCCACGTCGTACGTGGTGGGGCCGGCGCGGCCGGAGGACGGGCTGATCCCGTACCGGATCTGGAACTTCTTGATCGCGGCGCAGTCGGCGGCGGACTGCTCGCCGTCCACGGTCAGCGTCCCGAAGCCGCCCAGCCGGGTCAGGTAGGTCTCCACGGCCCGCTGGTGCTCCCCCTGCGGGCACCCGGCGGACGCGCTCGGCTTCGGCTCGGGCTTCGTCGTCTTCGTCGCCCCGGGCGACCGGGAGGGTTTCGGCGAGGCCGTCCGGCTCGGCTGCGCCGACGGGGACGTGACCGGCTGTTCCGGCGTGGGCGACGCGCTCGCCCCCGATGCTCCCTCCGTCAGCCCGACCGGGCCGGGGGTGCTCCCCCCGGCGCCTTCCGCCTGCGGATCGAGCGCACAGGCGCCGACACCGACCAGCACGACCAACGCCAGGGCGGTGGCCCGGGCGAGAAACCGGACACGCTGCATGGGCCCTCCCTGGACAGTCGTCCCGCTAGCTAGACGTGTGGGACGAGTATGACGTTGCCTGTCCAGCGAGACTTTTTTGCCGCACCCTCCGGCGTGCAACACTGGATGGTCGGCCCGCGGCAGGTCAGCCCGGGTGGCGACGGGTGCCGGACCGCGAGGTTCCGGGGTTCCGGGCGATGCGAGAGGACGCTGGCGTGAGCGGTGGACCACTGATCGTGCAGTCGGACAAGACACTGCTGCTGGAGGTGGATCACCCCGACGCGCAGGCGTGCCGGATGGCGATCGCGCCGTTCGCCGAGCTGGAACGCTCCCCCGAGCACGTGCACACCTACCGGCTCACGCCGCTGGGCCTGTGGAACGCCCGGGCCGCCGGCCACGACGCCGAGGGCGTCGTCGACTCGCTGATCAAGTATTCGCGCTACCCGGTGCCGCACGGCCTGCTCGTCGACGTGGCCGAGACGATGGACCGGTACGGCCGGCTCCAGCTCGCCAACGACCCCGTGCACGGCCTGGTGCTGCGCGCCCTGGACCGGGTGGTGCTGATCGAGGTCGCCAAGAGCAAGAAGCTCGCCGGCATGCTCGGCGCGAAACTCGACGACGACACCGTCGCGGTGCACCCGTCCGAGCGGGGACGGCTCAAGCAGGCGCTGCTCAAGCTGGGCTGGCCGGCCGAGGACCTCGCCGGGTACGTGGACGGCGAGGCGCACCCGATCGAGCTGGCCGAGTCCGGCAAGGACGGCGGCAAGCCGTGGACGCTGCGGTCGTACCAGCGGGAGGCCGTCGAGGCGTTCTGGGCCGGCGGGTCGGGCGTGGTGGTGCTGCCCTGCGGCGCCGGCAAGACGCTCGTCGGGGCGGCGGCGATGGCCGAGGCGAAGGCGACCACGCTGATCCTGGTCACCAACACGGTGGCGGGACGGCAGTGGAAGCGGGAGCTGATCGCCCGCACCTCGCTGACCGAGGAGGAGATCGGCGAGTACTCCGGCGAGCGCAAGGAGATCCGCCCGGTCACCATCGCCACGTACCAGGTGCTCACCGCGCGGCGCGGCGGCGCGTTCACCCACCTGGACCTGTTCGGCGCCCGCGACTGGGGCCTGGTCGTCTACGACGAGGTGCACCTGCTGCCCGCGCCGATCTTCCGCTTCACGGCGGACCTCCAGGCCCGCCGCCGGCTCGGCCTCACCGCGACTCTGGTACGCGAGGACGGCCGGGAGGGCGACGTGTTCAGCCTGATCGGCCCGAAGCGGTACGACGCGCCGTGGAAGGACATCGAGCAGCAGGGCTGGATCGCCCCGGCGGAGTGCACCGAGGTACGGGTGACGCTCACCGACGCCGAGCGGCTGGCGTACGCGACGGCGGAGGCGGAGGAGCGCTACCGGATGGCGGCCACCGCCCGCACCAAGCTGCCTGTGGTGCGGGCCCTGGTGGACCGGCACCCGTCCGAGCAGGTCCTCGTCATCGGCGGGTTCCTCGACCAGCTGCACCAGCTCGGCGAATACCTGGACGCGCCGATCGTGCAGGGCTCCACCACGAACAAGGAACGCGAGCGGCTGTTCGACGCGTTCCGCTCCGGCGAGATCCGCACCCTGGTCATCTCCAAGGTGGGCAACTTCTCCATCGACCTGCCGGAGGCGGCGGTGGCGATCCAGGTGTCCGGCACGTTCGGCTCCCGGCAGGAGGAGGCGCAACGGCTGGGCCGGGTGCTGCGCCCGAAGGCCGACGGCCGGCAGGCGCACTTCTACACGGTGGTCTCCCGGGACACCATCGACACCGAGTACGCCGCGCACCGGCAGCGGTTCCTGGCCGAGCAGGGGTACGCGTACACGATCGTGGACGCCGACGACGTCCTCGGCCCGAAGTTGCCGACCGTCGACTGAGATCTTGTCGCGCCCGTTCGGCTGGTCCGCTCAGATCGTCAGCAGACCTCCGTTGCGGGTCTCGTCCTTCACCGCGATCAGGTTCGCGACGACGTACGGGATGTTGTTCGCCTGGTGGAAATCGCTCGGGAAGTACGTGCCCAGGCGAGACACCTGGAATCGGCAGCGGATCTCCGGCACGAAACGTGCGTACTGGTCGTTGGTGAAGTACCAGAACGAGTTCTCGTTGTAGAACGCGACGTGCGTCGGGTCCTGGTACGCGCCCCGTCCGTCCGAGCTGGGCGTCAGGGACAGCAGCAGCCCGTTCGGGGCGAGGACCCGGTACAACTCGTTGAAGAGTCCGATCTTGTCCGGGACGTGCTCCAGGAAGTCGACCGCCCGGATCACCCCGACGCTGTTGTCCGGCAGGTCGATCCCGTTCGTGACGTCGCAGACGATGTCCACGCCGTCCCCGGCGCGGCGGTCCAGCCCGAGGAAACCCTCCGGCTTGTTGTGTGCCGCTCCCATGTCCAGGGCCAGCAGGTCCCGCCGTTTCGCCCAGGCCAACGCGTTGAACTGGATGTTGCGGTCGTAGATCTCCACGGACCGCCGCTGGATACGCGCGTTGACCTCAGGGTCGCGCTGGGTGTTGCGGGTGTGCATCCGTTGCAGGTAGAGGCACTTGGGGATCTGGTGGAACTCGGCCGCCTGGTACAGCCGACACATCAGGTCGAGGTCGTCGGCCACGTCGAGTTCCTCGTTGTAGCCGCCCACCTTCTCGTACAGATCCCGTCGGAACGCCCGGACGTGGTTCGGGGCGTACCAGATGTAGCTGACGTTGTGCGGTGTCGGCTCCAGCGAGTAGCAGGCCGACACCTCACGCCCGTCGACCCGCTCGTCGCGGTAGCGCCACCCGTGCGCGGCGGCGAACCGCGAGTCGTCCCGGCCGCCGTCCTCGCAGATCTGGGCCGTGTCGCTGTAGACGAAGCCCACCCCGGGGTTCGCGTCGAAGGCGACCACGACCTCCGCCAGGCAGTCGCTGCTGAGCAGGTCGTCGTCGTCGAGTTCGACGAGGATGTCCCCGTACGCCTCGGCGCAGGCCTGTCGCTTCACCGCACCGACACCGGACAGCCCGTCCCGCACCAGGAGGCGGATCCGTGGATCGTTCACCTCGGGGCGCCACCGGGTGCCCTGGTTGAGAATGACCACCCATTCCCAGTCCGTGTACGTCTGCGCCAGCAGAGACTGCAGACAATCGTCCAGGAATCGGGTTCGGTTGCTACCCGTGAAAACCGTGACGTGTGGCGCCTTCACCACGCGATCACCTCTTTGTCTTCTGCGGGCGGAAGTCCTCGGGGACCGCCGGCGCCAGCTTCGGATCCGCGTCGATCGCCGACGCGAACGCCTTCCGGGCACCCGTCCGGTCGCTCTGCTTGACGAGCATCAACCCCAGCCGCAGGTACGCCGTGGAAGCGCCCTCGTCCGCATCGACGATCTTGCGGTACAGCGCGACCGCCTCGTCCGGCTTCGCCTCCTCCAGCAGGATCGCCTTGTTGTAGAGGGCGGGCCGGTAGGAGCCGTCGATCTGCAGCGCCTTGTCGTAGGCCGCCACCGCTTCGTCGGTTGCGTCACGCGACTGGGCGAGGTAGCCGAGGTTGAACCAGGCGAACTTGTTGTCCCCCTGAAGCGCGACCACCTTCTCGAAGGTTGCCTTCGCCTCGTCGGACTTGCCGGCCTGACCCTGCTCGATACCTTCCTGGAGCAGGACCTTCGGGTCCCCCTGTGCGGCCCCTGGAGCGACGGTCCCGCCGGATCCCTTCGTTGCGGGTGTCTTGTCGTCACTGCACGCACCCACCCCAGCCAGTAGTACGGAGCCGCAGGCAAGTGTGCCGAACACCTGTCGCATTCTCACTGTCTTCCTCTTCCTGCCGATCATTCTGGATGTGTGCTTCGCCGATCACGGTGCGGCGGGCGCGCCGATGACGTAGACGAGGCCGGGCTCGGTCCCCAGGAAGTTGGCCTGCCATCCGACCGGCGTATCTCCGTCTACGAGCGGGGCATCCACGTTCACGGTCCCGTTGGTGATGTAGCCGCCGCCCGTCGCCACTTCGCCGGCGGGGCAGCTGACGGTTTGGAAGCCGGTCGCAGGCTCATCAGAAGAGACGACATGAACGCCCGCCAGGACACCCTGGGCGCCCTGGGCACCCTGTGGACCCTGCGGGCCGCTCGGGCCCTGCGCGCCGGTCACACCCTGGGGCCCTTGCTCACCCTGGAAGCCCTGCGGACCCTGCGCGCCCTGCGGACCCTGTGCGCCGGTCACACCCTGCGGGCCTTGCTCACCCTGGAAGCCCTGCGGGCCCTGCGGCCCCTGCTCGCCCTGCGGACCCTGTGCGCCGGTCACACCCTGCGGGCCTTGCTCACCCTGGAAGCCCTGCGGACCCTGCGCGCCGGCCACACCCTGTGGACCCTGCGAACCAGGCGAGCCGGTCACACCCTGCGGACCCTGCTCACCCTGGAAACCCTGCGGACCCTGCGGACCGGACGAGCCCTGCGGACCCTGCGCACCCGGCGAACCCTGCGCACCGGGCGAGCCGGCCACACCCTGCGGACCCTGCTCGCCCTGCGGGCCAGGCGCGCCGGTCGCACCCTGCGGACCCTGCTCACCCTGGAAACCCTGCGGACCCTGCGCGCCCGTCACACCCTGCGGACCCTGCGGACCTTGCGGACCCTGCGGACCCACCTTGCTGCCGTCATGGCGGCGCCGACCCGGCTCCTGGTCCTGCCACTGCCAACCCTGCGGATCGGACCATCCGTCGGGGCCGCCGTCTCGCACGAGGGTTGCGCCGGGCTGCCACACGCGCGCCTGCCCGGCCGGCCCGGGCGTGCCCTGGTAGCTGCGCTCGGCGCGGGCGTTGTGGACCACCTCGGCCGCCTGAGCGGGGGTCACGCCGGTGGTCATCCCGGCAATGATCATCACGGAGCTGAAGCCCGACGCGGCCTTGACGTGCCTGAGACTCGCCAACGGCTTGCGTTCCGTCTTTTCCCTCATGTCCCCTCCACCGGAACGGGTCGGCGCATCGCGATCCTTCCCAGGACGCGCAGAAGTCACAATATCGGCGACTACACTCGATACTGCGCAAAAGTAGTTTTAGGCCCAGAGACGCGTAAAACACCCAAGAGAGGCCCTCCCCTGGGCATCGCCTTCGCACGCTGTGTCAGACCACCGCATGCCCCCGGACCCGTTCTTCATCGACGGGGGCGGCCTGGACGCCGCCGCGCCCTGGCCGAGTCGGACCCCGGCGTCGGCCGCGGGCAGCTTGTCGAGAATCCGCTCCTACCGCCCGAGGTCCCGGATTCCGAATGCGAGTCCGTAGTGGCCCGGCTTGCCCGGAAGCGGTGCGATCAGGGTCGGAGGCATACCTTCGGAGCCACCGCTCCTACCTTGGCCTTTCTCGCCGGGCGAGCGTCAGCCGGTCGTACGGGATCGGACGGTCGTGCGCGCACGGTCGCCGCGCGTTTCGCCAATTCGATCCGCCCGGGGAAGGCCGGGCACGGTGCCGGCCGGGCGCGGGTAGCCGGCGCAGCCGCGCATGCTGCCCTCACGGGATCGCGCGGGCGCCGGAGCGGCCGTGGTCGGCGTACCGCCTGCGGACCGGCGGTCAGTTCTGGCGGCTCAAGGAGTCTGAGGAAGTCGAGGACCCGCTGGGTGAGCAGGGCGGCAGCCGCCGGTTCGTAGGTCTGCAAGGCGGAGTCGGCGAACAGGTGCTGACAGCCGAGACATAGGGACAATTCGGCTCGGTCGGTCGAGGTTCGGCCTCATCGACGGGCTGGTCACGGCCGACAAGGTTCTCGGCGTGCACACCGCCTGCGGCCGGACACTCAAGGACGTCTTCCAGCGGCACAGGGCGCCGCGCGGCTACCACCAGCACTACCGAGTTCGCCCGCGAGTGCCGGTCGGTGGTGGCGTGATCGGTGCGGGAGCTGGATGCCACCTGCCGTTCGCCAGCTGACCCGCGCACGGATTGTCGGGCCGACCCGCGGGGGCTGACCGAGACGGGCCGGCGGGTCGCCGCAGAGCGACCCGCCGGCACCGACTTCCAGTCGGCTACCCGGCGCCGCCGGCGCGGAACGCCACCCAGGCGTCGCTCATCCGGTCGGCCTGGCCCGGGGTGAACATGTTCATGCAGGAGTCCTGCGTGTAGTCCATGAAGTTGTGGATCGGGTCGAGACCCGGCGCGGTGCAGGTGTCCGCCCCGATCGGGCAGTTGAACTGCGGTGCCGCCTCACGCGGCGTGTCCGCCACGAAGTCGCCGGACGCGGAGCAGCCGTGCGCGAACGTGTGCTCCAGCATCAGCCAGTGCCCGACCTCGTGGGTCAGCGTGTCACCGAGCGCGTACTTGCCGGCCGTGCCGCCCGGCATCGACTCGTCGAGCATCACCACGCCGTCGATGTAGTCGCGGCCGTTGTTGTAGCCCTTCGGGAAGTACGCCCAGCCGAGCAGGCCGTCACCGATGTTCGCCGCGTAGACGTTCAGGGTGCGGGAGTCGCCGGTGTAGAGCGCCTTCTTCATGTCCCGCTCGTTCTTGCCCGGCACCACCGTGTACCAGGCACTGTTCACGGTCCAGGTGGTGTCGACGAGCGAGAAGCGGAACGGCGTGTCCGACGCGTCGGCCGCCGTACGACCCGCGAACGAGTCGTTGAGCACCGTCATCTGCGCCGAGATGAGCGTGTTCCAGCGGGCCTTCTCGGCGGCGCTCAGCTCGTGGTCCGAGATCATGTGGAAGATCGTCGGCACGGTGACGCTGCCGTTGGCCAGGCGCGGCGAGTCCTTGATGACGCCGTACGCCTTGGCCTCGTTCGTCGAGTAGAGCGCGGGCTCCTTGGCGGTGGCGCCCTCGCGTACCCGGGCGGCACTGTGGTGGTCGGCGCCGGGCTCGCACTCGGCGGCGGCGGGCGAGGCGGTCACGGGTGCGGCCGTGGCCGCGACGGGGGCTCCGCCGGCGGTCAGGAAGGTGGCGGCGGCAGCGACGAGCACTGCCAGGTGGATCGTCGGTTTCCTGTGCATCGTTGCACCTTTCGAGAGGCATGAAAGGAGTACCGACGCGGGGTTGTCAAAGCTGCGGATCGATGACGTCGTCGTCCCGCCATAAGACCACGTCAATGGGCATCCGCAACAGACCCCGGCGAGTCCGCCGCCTTGGGACAGGTCAGGCGGCGCTGAGCTTCCGCAGCACGTACTGGTTGAGGCTCATGCCCTCCTCGGCGGCATGAATGGCCAGTTCCTGTTCCGCCATGTCGGCGATCACCTCACGCAGCATCTCTTGGAGCCCTTGCAGCGCCTCGATCTGCGAGGTCGCGAGCCACGAGCCACGACAGAGACGGAAACTCCGCGCAGGTGGCGACGAACTCCTGATCGTCGGCGGACCACGTGACGCGGTAGGTGTAGTGCGAGATTTCGGGACGGAACTCGGACATCACATGGCCTCCTTCTTCTCGATCGCCTTGAGCACCTGACGTACGTGGTACCGCAAGCAGTACCACTGGCGCGGGACGCGACGGCACTACTCGGCCGACGTCATGACGCCGGCGATGGCGCGCGCCACGCACTCGTAGTCGCGTACCAGCGGCCCGACCAGCGCACGGTCCGGCTCGAAGGCGGCTACCAGTCCGCGTACCAGATCCTGGATGCGCTGGTCCGTGCTGAGCCGCCGCCCCCGGTGCCGGCGCGCGACGCTGCGCCAGCGGCGCACGCCCACGTCGGCGAGCCGTTCCTGGTGCTCGGGCGCGGGCACCGGGCAGCCGTTCGCCCACAGGTCGGCGAGGGCCCGCACGATCGCCGCACGGGTCGGGTCAGGCACGGAGGTAGCGGGCGCGACGGCCGAAGTCGCGGAAGCCGAGCCTCCGGTACAGGCCTGCGGCCGGGTTGTCGTCGTTGACGCAGAGCCACGCGGCCTCCGCGCCCGCGTCGGCGAGGCCGCGCAGCACGCGCGCCACGAGGTACGCCCCGACCCGCCGCCCGCGCCACCCGGGCACCACGCCGACCTGGTCGATCCAGTCGTCGAGCACTGTGACGAAGCCGGCCGCCTCACCGTCCGGGCCGCGCGCGAGCAGCGTCAACTCCGGGCGGAAGTCCTCGTCGTCACGCAGGTCGCCCAGCCACTCGCCGGCCTCGGGCTCGACGAATCCGGGCCGGTCGGCGAACGACGCGCGGTAGGTGGCGAACAGCTCCGGCCCCAGCGTGGCCTGCTCCACAGTCACGCCGTCCGGCGCCGTGACCTCGGGCAGCGCGTCGAGGTCGTGCCGCAGCACCCACTCCAGGAACGTCCGCGTGTAGCCGCGCGCCGCGAACAACTCCTCCGCGGCGGCGTTCCACGTCTCCGTGGTGACCAGCAGGCCCGCGTCGCCCGCCTGCCCCTCCGCCCAGTCCAGCAGCGCGCCGCCGAGCCCGCGCCCGCGCCACGCCGGGTGCACCAGGCCGGTGGCTGTGGCCGGCGTCCGCGCCGTGCCGACCCCGACGGCCGCGACCAGGTCGTCGCCCGACCAGGCGCCGTGGGTACGCGTCTGCAGCAGCCGCGCCCGCGCCAACGGGGTACGCCCGAACAGCGGCAACCCGCCGTCAGTGGCGAGACACGCCTGCGCCAGCCCGGTCAACGCGGGCAGGTCGTCCTCGCCGAACTCCCGCCAGACCAGCCCATCGATCCCGCTCACGCCCACTCCCGCCACCCCCGAGCCCGACCCCACGGCCCAACTCCCGGAGGCAGTAGGCCCCACCCCCTTCCCCGCGGTCAACCACATTCCCCACCTTCCCGCCCCGTCCAGCCCTCGTCGATCTTGGAGTTAGGGCGCCTCGGATGCCCGCTTAGCGGCTTGAGCGAGGTGCCACAACTCCAAGATCGACGAGAGTGTGGGGGCAGGGTTTCATCCCGTGAGACCCCGTGGAGATCTTGGAAGGAAAGTGCCCCCATGAGGGCCGCTTGGCTCCAAGATCTCCTGCCGATCGACGGGACATGCCGCCGACGACGGCCCGCCGAACGGGTACGGGGCTTCCCCAGGGACACCCCTGAACGCCGCAACTCCCACCCCGTTGATCTTGCAGTTGCCGCCCCGGCAAGAGCCACAAATCCGGCGCCGAGAGGGCCGCAACTGCAAGATCAGCGAGACGGCGAGGGGGTGGGGGTGGGGGTGGCGTGGATCAGGACGGTGGCTCGGGCGGACAAGGGGGCCAGTAGCCACTTCAGGGGCTGCTCGTCCTCGGTCGGGTCGATCACCAGGCGGTCGCCCGGGCGCAGGTCGAGCTGGGTGGCGATCTCGGCGGCCAGCCGGCGCCACGCGCCGAAGCTGGTGCCGTCCGGCGTGGCCGGGTCGGACGGGTCGACGGCTGTGTAGTCCGGCGGGTCGGTCGGGTGCCGCAGCACCTCGGCGGACCAGTCCAGCCAGCCCGGCGGCACCTCGGCGAGCGGGCCCGGCCCGGTGCCCACCAGGTAGCGGTGCGTCCCCTCGGGCACGTCCTCCAGCCAGTCGTCGAGGCGCTCCGGAGTCACGAACACCGCGTCGTACGGCCGGTCCGCTCCCGGTTCCAGCACCGGCAGTCCGGCCAGCGCGCGGGGCCGGAACGAGACCGTCAACCCGACCGACCAGGCCCCGAGCAGCACCGCGGCGGTACGCCAGTGCGGCGGCAGGAGCACCGCCACCCGGTCACCGGGGCGCAGTCCGCACCCGTCGCGCAGCAGCCCGGCGCTGCGGGCGGTCCACTCGCCGAGTTGCGCGGCGGTGAGGTCGGTGCGTTCCCCGGTCGCGTCGTCGTGGTAGCTGAGCAGCGGGTATCCGACCGCGTCGGGCGCGACGGCGACGGTTGCCTGGTGGGCCATGCGCGGACTCCTGTCTGCCGGTCCGCCCACCCTAGCCCGACGTGCCCGGCCCTCCGGGTCAGCGCGCGGGCAGTTCGGGACCGCCGTCGAGCAGCGGGGCCAGCAGGTCGCCCTGCTTCTCCACCCGCTTGAGCACCTCGCCCGCCGTGTACGGCCGCGTCGACGGCCGTTTCCCCGTCGCCCCGGCCTGGACCTCGTCCCAGGTCAGCGGCGTCGACACCGACGGCACCGACTGGGCCCGCAGCGAGTACGGCGCCACTGTCGTCTTCGCCGCGTTGTTCTGACTCCAGTCGATGAAGACCTTGCCGGGGCGCAGGTTCTTCGCCATCTTCGACACGATCAGCTTCGGGTGCGCCTGCTCCAGCTCCTGCGCGATGCGCTTGGCGTAGTCGGAGACGATCTCGGCGTCCTGCGTACCGGCGATCGGGCAGCAGAGCTGCATTCCCTTCTTCCCCGACGTCTTGGGGAACGAGGAGATCCCGTCGGAAGCCAGCCGGTCGCGCATCAGCACCGCCACCTGGCAACACTGCTTGAGCGCCGCGGGGGCGCCCGGGTCCAGGTCGACGACCATCATGTCCGGGTGGGCACCGATCTTCCACTGCGGAGTGTGCAGCTCCAGCGCGGCCAGGTTGGCCAGCCACACGAGTGTTGGGAGTTCGTCGCAGACCACGTAGTCGATGGTCTCCCGCCCCTTCGTCGACCCGGGGGCGGGCAGGTTCTCGGTACGTACCCAACCGGGGGTCGCGGCGGGTGCGTTCTTCTCGAAGAACGAGCCGCCGTCGACGCCGTTGGGGAACCGGATCCGGGTCAGCGCGCGGTCGCGCAGGTGCGGCAGCAGCACGGGGGCGATCCGGGTGTAGTAGTCGATCACCTCGCCCTTGGTGAAGCCGGCCTTCGGGAACAGCACCTTGTCCAGGTTGGACAACTCCAGCGAGCGCCCCTCGACCTCGACCTTGAACCGGTCAGACGGCATCGTCGACCTCCTCGGGCGGCTTGTCCGGGCGCAGGCGCAGGATGCGCGGGAAGCGCAGCCGGCCGTCCGGCGTGCGCTGGCCGTACTTGACCTCCACCACGATCCGGGGAGTTACCCAGATCGCGCCCCGGGCATCCTCGCGCGGCACACCGGCGGCGAACGGCGAGTCGGTGGCGCGCAGCGGTTCCAGCTCGCGCAGCAGTTCCCGTTCGATCGCCGCGCCGATCCCGCCGCCGACCCGCCCCCGGTAGATCAGCCGACCGTCCGGGCCGGGCACGCCGACCAGCAGGCCGCCGACGCGCCGCGCGCCGGGCCGCCAGCCGCCGACCACGAAGTCGGCGGTGACCTCCAGCTTGACCTTCACCCAGTCCGGCGACCGCACGCCGGGCCGGTAGAGCGAGTCGACCCGTTTGGCCATCACCCCCTCCAGCCCGTGCTCGCCGGCCGCCGCGTAGGTGGCCGGGCCGTCGCCGAAGACCGGCGGCACCGCCCACCGGGCGGCGCCGAGCCCGAGCGACTCCAGCGCCGCCCGCCGCTCCCGCCACGGCCGGGCGGTCAGGTCGACGCCGTCGAGCCGCAACACGTCGAAGATCATGTACGTGACGGGTACCGTCGCCGCCAGCCGCGCCGCCTTCGCCGGGTTGCGCACGTGCATCCGCTCGGCGAGCGCGGTGAACGAGGGCTGCCCGTCGGTGAAGAGGACCACCTCGCCGTCGAGCAGCGCGTCGTCGACCTGCTCGGCCAGGTTGAGCAGTTCCGGGTACGCGGTGGTGATCTCGACGCCGGAGCGGGCGTAGAAGTGCCGGTCGCCGCGGGAGATGTCGGCGAGCGCGCGTACGCCGTCCCACTTGAACTCGTACGACCAGGCGGCGCCGGCCGGGAGCTGCCCGGTCGTCGCGAGCATCGGCTTCAACGGCGCGCCGGGCACCTCCTGACTGTAGTTGCGCACGGAAGCGCGTGCGTCCCGTTCGATCGTTTGCGATTCTGGTGGTCAACCGGGGAGAGGAGCGCGGGAATGCGGGCGATCTGGAAAGGAGCGGTGTCGTTCGGCCTGGTGTCGATCGGGGTGAAGGTCTACTCGGCCACCGAGGAGAAGGACATCCGTTTCCACCAGGTGCACCGTGAGGACGGCGGCCGGATCCGCTACAAGCGCACCTGCTCGGTCTGCGGCGAGGAGGTCACCTACGACGACATCGCCAAGGGGTACGACATCGGCGGCGGCGAAATGGTCATCCTCACCGACGAGGACTTCGCCGACCTGCCGTTGAGCACGTCGCACGCGATCGACGTGCTGGAGTTCGTACCGGCCGAGCAGGTCGACCCGATCCTCTACAACAAGGCGTACTTCCTGGAGCCGGAGGGCTCGGCGACGAAGCCGTACGTGCTGCTGCGCGACGCGCTGTCCGACTCGGAGCGGGTGGCGATCGTCAAGGTGGCGCTGCGCCAGCGCGAGCAGCTGGCCACGCTGCGGGTCCGTGAGGGCGTGCTGCTGCTCAACACGATGCTGTGGCCGGACGAGATCCGCCGGCCGGACTTCGGTTTCCTGGACGAGGATCTGAAGGTACGCCCGCCGGAGCTGGCGATGGCCAGTTCGCTGATCGACTCGATGGCCGGGGAGTTCGAGCCGGACGCGTTCACCGACGACTACCGGGCGGCGTTGCAGGAGGTCATCGACGCGAAGGTCGAGGGCCGCGAGGTGGTGCAGCCGGAGGAGGAAGAGGCCGCGCCGGCCGCCGCGGTGGACCTGATGGCGGCGCTGAAGGCGTCGGTCGAGCGGGCCCGGGCGGCCCGGGGCGAGGCGCCGTCCGGTGGCGGTGCCGAGCCGACCCCGATCTCGTCGGCCCGATCCGCGAAGAAGGCCGCGAAGAAGGCGCCGGCCAGGAAGGCGGCGGAGAAGAAGGCCGAACCGGCGAAGAAGACCGCGGCCAAGAAGACGCCCGCCAAGAAGGCGGCGGAGAAGAAGGCCGAACCGGCCAAGAAGACCGCCGCGAAGAAGGCCCCGGCGAAGAAGACGGCCGCGAAGAAGAGCGCCTGACGCGTACGGCGAAGGCCCCGCCTCAAGGGACGGCGGGGCCGCGCCGCTCAGCCGCGGCCGAGCTTCTCGGTCGGGGTGACGCGGACGATGACGCGCTCCTCGCCGGGGCGGCGCCAGGGGTAGGTGTCCTGGCCCAGGTACTTCTTCGCCAGCCGGTCGATGTGCTCGTCGGCGCCCTCGGTGACGAACTCGACGGTGCCCTTGATCCACAGGGTGCGGTAGTCGTCGGCCTTGTCCGCCACCGACACCGCGACCACCGGGTTGCGGGACATGTTCAGGTACTTCTGCCGGCCCTTGGCCGTGTTGAACACGACGTGCTCGCCGTCGGTGTCCACCCAGACCGGGGTGACGTGCGGGGTGCCGTCGGCCTCGACCGTCGCCACGTGCGCGAGCTGCGGCTCGCCGAGCAGGGCCAGGTCTTCTTCGTTGAGGATCGCCATGGTCGGAAACTACCCCGCGCGGTGCCCTCGTATCGGGCTTCGTGTCCGGATCGTGGCGGCCGTATGGGCACGCTGGGGCTCCGGGCGGGTACCGTGTGCGCTGGCCTCGGCGGCGGCCCGCCGGGGGCGCACCCACCCACCCTGCAGGGAGTCGACGTGAGCGAGCGTGTGGAGAACCGGTCGGCGGGCCAGGCCCCGGCCACCAAGGCACAGCGGCGGCTGGCCGCCCAGCTGGCCGAGAAGAAGGCAGCCGAGGCGCGTCGCCGCCGGCAGTCGATCCTCGGCGCGGCTGTGGGCGTGCTCGCGGTGGTGGCCCTGGTCGGCGGCCTGGTCTGGCTGAACAGCGGGGACGACGACAAGGCGTCCACCGCCGGTTCCTCGGCCAGCCCGACCGCGCCGGCCGAGCCCACCGCGCCCGCCCAGGAGCTGCCCGCCGGTTTCGACCCGGCGCTGAAGACCAAGCCGACCGTGCAGGCCGGCACCGGTGAGCTGAAGAAGCTCACCGTCACCACGCTCGTCAAGGGCAGCGGCCCGGCGGTGAAGGCCGGCCAGAACATCACCACGAACTACGTGGGCGTGTTCTACAAGGACGGCAAGCAGTTCGACGCGTCCTGGGACAGCGGCCAGCCGGCCACCTTCCAGATCGGCGTGGGCCAGGTCATCAAGGGCTGGGACCAGGGCCTGGTCGGCGTGCCGGTGGGCAGCCGGGTCCAGCTGGACCTTCCGGCCGAGCTGGCGTACGGCAACGACGCCGCGGGCGGTCGTCCGGCCGGGCCGCTGCGCTTCGTCGTCGACGTGCTCGCTGCGCAGTAGATCACTCCGGGCTTCCGTCCGGTCACCCAGCGGCAGTAGGTTCATGGTCACCACGGGCGGCACGTCCGCCCGTGGTGATCTGCCCACCGACGCGGAGGTGCACGTGGCGGCGCTGGACGAGGCCGGGGTGACCCGGCAGATGTGGACGCTCTACGAGCCGGTCCACGCGGTGACCTACTTTCACCCCCGTGCCCGGGCCGCGTTCGAGGCGGTCGGGCTGCGGGGCTACTGGCGCGGCTACTTCGCCGGCCGGGCCGCGCCGCTCGGGGCGGTCGACGCGCCGGCGGTGACGGCTGCGTTCTTCAGCTTCGCGCCGGCCATGGTGGCCCGCGCCCTGCCGTCGGTGTGGCGTCTGGCCTCCCCGGAGGAGGCGCTGCGGGCCCGGCTCACCGGTGGTGTGCAGGCGCTCGCCGAGTTCACCTACGAGCTGCCCGAGTCGCATCTGGTCGAGGCCGCCGACCTGCTGGAGGAGGCGGCCGGGCTGGTGGACACGGCCGGGCGGGTGCTCGGCGCGGTGAACGCCGCCCTGCCCCGGGGCGAGTACCCGCTGGCCCGGCTCTGGCAGGCCGCCGCGACGCTGCGCGAGCACCGCGGCGACGGCCACGTGGCGGCGCTGGTCACGACCGGGCTGGAACCGGTCGAGGTGGTGGCCTGGCGGTGCCGGGTCGACCAGTCCCGCGAGTTCCA
Organism: Micromonospora sp. CPM1; assembly: GCF_023896895.1. Taxonomy (NCBI): domain Bacteria; kingdom Bacillati; phylum Actinomycetota; class Actinomycetes; order Micromonosporales; family Micromonosporaceae; genus Micromonospora; species Micromonospora sp. CPM1. The sequence continues at coordinate 78,367 of NZ_JAMHIU010000010.1, read as the reverse complement.
CCAGCCGGCCCGGGGCTGGACCGACGAGCAGTGGACCGCCGCCGAGCAGCGCCTGGTGGACAAGGGCTGGCTGACCGCCGACCTGAGCCCCACGCCGTACGCCACGGAGACGTTCCGCGTGGTCGAGGAGGCCACCGACCGGGCCGCGTCGGGTCCGTGGCGGGCGCTGGGCGCGGAGCGTACCGCCCGGTTGCGGGAGCTGCTGGAACCGATCGCGACGCGCTGCCGCACGATCATCCCGGCGAAGGCCCCGATCGGCCTTCCGGCGCAGCGTTCGGCCGGAGCGGCGCTGCCGCGGTGAGTCCGGCCGCCGGCTGGGGCAGGATGGCGGCATGGTGGACGCGGTGCTCTTCGACCTGGACGGCGTGATCGTGGACTCCGAGCCGGTCTGGGAGGAGGTCCGGCGGGCGTACGTGGCCGAGCACGGTGGCACCTGGCAGCCGGACACCCAGCGTCGGCTGATGGGCATGAGCACCGCCGAGTGGGCCGGCTACCTGAGCGGTGAGCTGGGCGTCGACAGGTCGGCCGAGCAGGTCGCCACGGAGGTGGTGACCGAGATGGCCCGGCGGTACGCGCAGCGCGTACCGCTGATCGACGGCGCCGACGCGGTCGTGCGCGGCATGGCCGCGCGGTGGCCGCTGGGGCTGGCCAGTTCCTCGCCGACCCGGCTGATCGCGGCGGCGCTGGACGCGACCGGCCTGGCCGGCGCGTTCGGCGCGACGCTGTCGACCGAGGAGACCGCCCGGGGCAAGCCCGCGCCCGACGTGTGGCTCGCGGTGGCGCAGCGGCTGGGCGTCGACCCGGCCCGGTGCGTGGCGGTGGAGGACTCGTCGAACGGGGTCCGCTCGGCGGCCGCCGCCGGGTGCCGGGTGGTGGCGGTGCCGCACGGCTCGTACCCGCTCGATCCGGACGCGGAGGCGCTCGCGGCCGTGCTGCTCCCCTCGATCGGCGCGCTCACGCCCGAGGTGGTCGAGTCACTCGGCGGGCGGCCGGCGGAATGATCGGTAGGCGGCGGGGTAGCGCCATCACGCGACGAGGGTGAGGGGACAGCGATGAAGGCGATCGTGTACGAGCGCAGCGGGGACGCCTCGGTGCTCCAGGTGGTCGAGCGGCCGGTGCCGGAACCCGGGCCGGGCGAGGTGCTGGTCCGGATGGCCGTGTCGGGGGTGAACCCGACCGACTGGAAGGCCCGCCAGGCGTGGCCGCTGCCGGCCGGCTGGCAGATCCCGCACCAGGACGGCGCCGGGGTGGTCGAGGCGGTCGGTGAGGGCGTGGACCGGACGCTCATCGGTGAGCGGGTCTGGGTGTGGGAGGCGGCGTGGCAGCGCCCGTGGGGCACCGCCGCCGAGTACACGCTGGTCCCGGTCCGGCACGCGGTGCCGCTCGGTCCGGCCTCGTTCGACCTGGGTGCGGCGCTCGGTATCCCGTTCATGACCGCGCACCGCTGCCTGACCGCCGGTGAGTTCATGCCGGACAAGCTGCACGCGGGCGCGTTGAGCGACCACGTGGTGCTGGTGCAGGGCGGCGCGGGCGCGGTGGGCAACGCGGCGATCCAGCTCGCCCGCTGGGCCGACGCGTGTGTGATCACCACTGTGAGCAGCCCGGAGAAGGCGCAGCTCGCGGCGGCGGCCGGGGCCAGCTTCGTGATCAACTATCGCGAGCAGGACGTGGTCGAGGAGGTCCGCAAGGTCGCGCCCGACGGGGTGCACACGATCGTCGAGGTGTCCGCCGCCCGCAACGCCGCCGCCGACGTACGGATGCTGCGCACCGGCGGGGCGGTCTGCGTGTACGCCGACGACGGCGGCGACGAGGTGACGTTGCCGATCCGGCCGCTGATGGTCCCGAACGCGCGCTGGCAGTTCGTGCTGATCTACACCGCGCCGAAGGTGGCGAAGGCGCAGGCGGTCACGGACATCGCGGCGGCGGTGGCGCAGGGCGCGATCCGGGTCGGCGAGGAGGCCGGCCTGCCGCTGCACCGGTATCCGCTGGCGGAGGCCGCCGCCGCACAGCAGGCGGTGCAGGACAGCGTGGTGGGCAAGGTGCTGGTGAGCACCGCCGACGAGTAGGCGACCGGATTTCCCCGACAGCCGGACAGACGCGAACAAGTTTCGCAACAATGACGGTGCGGGTCACCCCGTAACGGACGGGCGGCCCCGGCGCGGTGCGAACGCCGGGGCCGCCCTCTGGGAGGAATGCCCGTTGGAAACATGTTCCTGCCCGTGTAGGCGACGGTACGCCGCGAAACGTTACGACGCGGTCAGTTCCCGCACGTCGAGCCCGCCGTCGGCGTACCGCGAGCGCACCACCTTCTTGTCGAACTTGCCGACGCTGGTCTTCGGCACCGCGTCGATGAACGCCCACCGCTCCGGCAACTGCCAGCGGGCCACCGAGCCGGCGAGGAAGTCGCGCAGTTCCTCCGCGGTCACCGAGGCGCCCTCGCGGACCACCACAGTGGCCAGCGGCCGCTCGTCCCAGCGCTCGTCCGGTACGCCCACCACGCACGCCTCCAGCACCGCCGGGTGGGCCATCAGGGCGTTCTCCAGCTCGACCGAGGAGATCCACTCCCCGCCCGACTTGATCACGTCCTTGGCGCGGTCGGTGAGCGTGATGTAGCCGTCCGGCGAGAGCGTGCCGACGTCACCGGTCCGCAACCAGCCGTCCCGGAACTTCTCCGGATCCGGGGCGTCGTCGCCGATGTACCGGGCGGTCACCCACGGCCCGCGTACCTCCAGCTCACCCACCGACGTGCCGTCGGCGGGCAGCGGCTCGCCCAGCGGTCCGACGATCCGCGCGGTCACGCCCGCCGGTACGCGGCCCTGCGTGTAGCGGTAGCGCCAGGCGTCGTCGCCGGTGGCACCGGCCGGCGCCCGGGAGACCGAGCCCAGCGGCGACATCTCGGTCATGCCCCAGGCGTGGATGACGTCGATGCCGTAACGGTCGTGGAACGCGTGCATCAGCGACGGCGGACAGGCCGACCCGCCGACGATCACCTCCTTCAGTGAGGAGAGGTCCACCTCGTGCGCGTCCAGGTAGGCCAGCAGGTCGGTCCAGATGGTCGGCACCGCACCGGCGAGCGTGGGCCGCTCGGCGGCGATCATCGCGGCGATCGGCTCGGCCTGGAGGAACCGGTCCGGCATGATCAGCGAGGCGCCGGAGAGGAACGCCGCGTACGGCAGGCCCCACGACATGGCGTGGAACATCGGCACGATCGCCAGCTCGCGATCGTTCGGGCCGAGCCCGAAGCCCTCCGGCATGCAGACCTGGAGCGAGTGCAGGTAGATCGAGCGGTGCGAGTAGGCGACGCCCTTGGGGTTGCCGGTGGTCCCGGAGGTGTAGCAGAGGGCGGCGGCGTCGCGCTCGTCCACCTCCGGCCAGTCGAAGTGGTCCGGACGGTCGGCCAGCAGCGCGTCCCAGTGGTGCACGGTGATCCTGTCGCCGGCCGCGGCCAGCAGCGGCGCCGGGTCGCCACCGCCGACCACCACCACGTGCGCCACGGTGGTCATCTCGCCGATCACCCGGGCGAGCAGCGGGATGAGCGTGGTGTCGACGAGGACCACCCGGTCCTGCGCGTGGTTGGCGATGTAGGAGACCTGGTCGGGGAAGAGCCGGATGTTGAGCGTGTGCAGCACCGCGCCCATGCTCGGCACGGCGAAGTACGCCACCAGGTGCTCGTTGTTGTTCCACATGAACGTGCCGACCCGCTCGTCGCCGGTCACCCCGCACTCGTCGCGCAGCGCGTGGGCCAGCCGGGCCGCGGCGCGACCGACCTCCGCGTACGTCATCCGGCGGGGTTCGGCGCCGGTCCAGGTGACCACCTCCGCCGCGCCGTGCACGGTGGAGCCGTGTTCGAGGATCCGGGCGACCTGGAGAGGGGCATCCATCATCGTGCTACGCATGGGTAACAAAGTAGTGGCGGCGGTCACATCTGCGGAACCCCCCGGATCCGCCGAGGTGATCACGGATGATGCGTAGATTGTCCGGGTGAGCATCTCGTGGGCCGACTCGTACGTGGGGCAGCTCCGCGCCCTGGCCGGTGACCGCACCCTGATGTTCGTCGGCGCCCGCGCCGTCGTACGCGACAACGCCGCCCGGGTGCTGCTGATCCAGCGTTCCGACAACGGCCAGTGGGCCCTGCCGGCCGGCGCCATGGAACTCGGCGAGTCGATCGCCGACTGCGCGGTCCGGGAGGTCCGCGAGGAGACCGGGCTGCGGGCGCTGCGGGTCAGCGCGTTCGCGCTCTACACCGGCCCGGACCGGACCCACACCAACATGTACGGGCACACGTACCAGGTCTTCACCACGGCGTTCCGCGTCGACGAGTGGGACGGCGAACTGGCCCGGTTCACCGACGAGACCACCGACTCCGGCTTCTTCCACCCGGCGGACTTCCCGCACCCGCTGTCGTCGAGCGTGCACGAGACGCTCGCCGACCTCGACGTGTTCGAGCAGACCAACCGGCTGATCCTCAAGTAGCCGCAGGTCACAGCATCGTCTGCGACTTCGCCTCCATGTCGGCGGCGGCCTCGTCCTTCGACTCCTTCGTCAGCGGCTTGCCGCCGGGCGCGGGCGCCTTCCCGCCGAGCGGGTCGGCGCCGCCGGTGGCGCCCTGCGGGCCGGTGCCGCGCAACTGGAGGTTCGGCATGGCCAGGGTGACCAGGACGGCGATCACGGCGATCAGCCCGGTGGTCAGGAAGACCAGGTGCAGCGACTCGACGAACGCGGCCTGGACGGCGGCGCGTACCGGGGCGGGCAGCGCGAGGATCGCCGCCGGGTCGTTGATCGAGAAGTCCCCGCCGGCCGTCACCGCGGCCCGCTGCTCCGGCGGGAGCTGCGCCAGCGCGCCGGGCAGCCGCGCGGACATCTCGGCGGTGAGCCGGGACGACAACACCGCGCCGAGGATGGCCACGCCGAACGAGCCGCCGAGCGACCGGAAGAACGTCGCCGACGAGGTGCCCGCGCCCAGGTCGCGGACGCTCACCGCGTTCTGCACGGCCAGGATCAGCGACTGCATGCACAGGCCCAGCCCGACGCCGATCACCACCATGTAGCCGAACGCGGCCCACAGCGTGGTGTCCACCTGGAGCTGCTGGAACAGCAGCATGCCGACCACCAGCACGGCCGCGCCGGCCACCGGGAACCACTTGTACCTGCCGATCCGGCTCATCGCCCGGCCGGTGAGCACCGAGGTGACGATGACGCCGGCCATCATCGGCAGCATCAGCAGACCGCTGCGGGTCGGCGAGGCGCCCTTGACGATCTGGAGGTAGAGCGGGATGAAGATGATCGACCCGAACATCACCAGGCCGAGCACGAAACCCGCGCCGTTGGCGAGCGCGAACGTGGCGCTGCGGAACAGCCGCAGCGGCAGGATCGGCTCCTTGGTCCGGGCCTCCTGGACGACGAACAGCACGCCCAGCACCGCGCCCGCGACGAACAGCCCGACGATCACGCCGGAGCCCCAGGCGTACTCGGCGCCGCCCCAGCTCAGCGCCAGCAGCAGGCAGCTCACGCCGGCGACCAGCAGCGCCGCGCCGATCCAGTCGACTGTGTGCTCCCGGCGCTCGAACGGCACCAGCCGCATCACGTGCCAGCAGACCACGATGGCGAGGATCGCCAGCGGCACGTTGATGTAGAAGATCCACCGCCAGTTGTTCTCCGCGAAGTAGCCGCCGACGAGCGGTCCGGCCACCGACGAGACGCCGAACACCGCGCCGAACAACCCCTGGTAGCGGCCACGCTCCCGGGGCGACACCACGTCCGAGATGATGGTGAACGCCAGCGTCATCAGGCCACCGGCGCCCAGGCCCTGCACACCGCGCGTGACGATCAGCTGGGTCATGTTCTGCGACAGCCCGGCCAGCAGCGAGCCGAGCAGGAACATCCCGATGGAGAACAGGAAGACCGGCCGGCGCCCGTACAGGTCGGCCATCTTGCCGTACAGCGGCGTCGAGGCGGTCGAGGCCAGCAGGTACGCGGTGACCACCCACGAGTAGTGGTTGATGCCGCCCAGCTCGCCGACAATGGTGGGCAGCGCGGTCCCGACGATGGTCTGGTCCAGCGCCGCCAGCAGCATGCCGGTCATCAGACCGAACATCAGCAGGCGGATCTGGCGGGCGGGCAACGCGGGACGGGCGGCCTGGGCGGTCATCCCGCTTCCTATCCCACCGGGGGCGGATCATGCCCCCGGTGGGACTGTGAGTTTTCAGCGGGCGGTGTGCCGCCCCTCGGCGAACTCCTCGACGATCTTGGCGCAGAACGCCGGCAGGTCGTCCGGCTTGCGGCTGCTGACCAGCCCGTTGTCGGTGACGACCTCCTGGTCGACCCAGTTCGCGCCGGCGTTGGTGAGGTCGGTGCGCAGGCTCGGCCAGGAGGTGATGGTGCGGCCCCGCACCACGTCCGCCTCGACGAGCGTCCACGGGCCGTGGCAGATCACGCCGACCGGCTTGCCGGCGTCGAAGAACGCCTTGACGAACCGGACCGCCTCCGGGTCCGTACGCAGGAAGTCGGGGTTCGCCACGCCACCGGGCAGGACCAGGCCGTCGTACGCCCCGGCGTCCGCCTCCTTGGTGGTGACGTCGACCTGGTACTGCTTGCCGTGGTCGAGGTGGTTGAAGGCCTGGATCGTGCCGGACTCGATGGAGACCAGCTCGACCTGGGCGCCGGCGTTCTCCACCGCCTCTCGGGGCTTGGTGTACTCGACCTCCTCGACGCCGTCGGCGGCCAGGAAGGCGATGCGCTTGCCCTGAAGTGTCGCTGCCATGCTGCTTCTCCTCTCCGGGGTACGTCTGCACGGTTCCCCCGCCCGATGCCGCGAAACCGGACGCATCGGGTGGCCCGCGTCGCACCATGTTTGGCCAGACGGCCCGGGGGGATCCGCAGAGGCATGGCAGGAGCAGCAGCGGAAGAGCGCCGGCTCGCCACGGTGGTGGCGAGCTGGCAGCAGCGTCCCGTGCTGGTCGTCGGGGACGCCATGCTGGACGAGTGGCGGTTCGCCGAGTCGGAGCGGCTCTGCCGCGAGGCGCCCGCACCGGTCCTCACCCTGCGGCGGCGGATCTCCGCGGCGGGGGGCGCCGCCAACACGGCGGTGAACGTCGCAGCGCTCGGCGGCCGGGCCGCGCTCGTCGCCCCGGTCGGCGCCGACGTGGCCGGCGACGAACTGCACGACTGCCTGGACCGGGCGGCGGTCTGGGACCGTACGGTGAGCCAGCCGGGCCGGCCCACACCGGTCAAGCGGCGGATGCTCGCCGGCAACCAGATCCTGCTCCGCGAGGACTCCGGCGGCCCGGAGGACGGGCTGGACGCCGACGGGGTGGCCCGCCTGCTGACCGCGCTGCACTGCGCCACCGAGGAGCTGCGCGCGGTGGCCGCCGGTCAGCCGCTCACGCTCGTCGTCTGCGACTACGGCCTGGGCGCGCTGCCCTCGGCGGTACGCGCCTGGCTGGTCGCCAACCGTGACCGGTACGGCACCGTGGCGCTCGACGCGCACGACCTGGCCGACTGGCGCGGACTGAACCCGACAGTGGTGACGCCGAGCTTCGCCGAGGCGACCCGGCTGCTGGCCCGCGCCGCCGCCGGGTTCGCGCACGCCGAACGGGGTGCCGTCCCCGGCGGCGACGGCCTGCACCTGAACCACCCGGCGGAGGCCGACGGCCCGTCCGAGCTGATGGTGGGCGCCGCGCCCGGCGGGTCCGGTGAGCGCGTACCGGGCAGCCCGCACCCGACCTCCGGTACGCCCGCCGCCGAGGCCCCGACCGGCCCGACCGGCGAGCCGACGCCCGGCGAGGAGCGGGTGGCGCTGACCGGCGACGGGCTGAGCGTCACCGGGACCGGCGTGACGGTGAGCGCGGCGGCCGGCACCGGCGTCGACCGGGCCGTGCTGGCCGAGTCCCGCCTGCCCGAGCTGCGCGAGCACACCGGCGCCGACGTGGTGGCGGTGACCCTGGACACCGAGGGCGCTGTGGTCGGCGGCGCCGAGGGCGAGCCTCGGCGCAGCCACAGCACCCCGGTCCCGGCCAGCCACGCGGTGGGCGCCGGGGACGCGTACCTGGCGGCCATGACGCTGGCGCTCGCCGCCGACGCGGGCCTGCCCACCGCCGCCCAGCTCGCCCAGCTCGCCGCCACCATCACCGTCGCCGACACCGGCACGTGCGTGTGCCGCCGGCAGGATCTGCTGGCCGCGCTCGGCACCGGCGCGGACGAGGGCGGGCACCCGGCCCTGGTCGGCGCCGACGAGCTGGCCGCGCTGGTGGACGAGCACCGGCAGGCCGGGCGGTCGGTGGTGTTCACCAACGGATGCTTCGACGTGCTGCACCCGGGGCACGTCCGCTACCTGACCCAGGCCCGCGCGCTCGGCGACCTGCTGATCGTGGCGGTCAACTCCGACGGCAGCGTACGGCGGCTCAAGGGCCCGGACCGGCCGGTCAACCCGGTCGAGGACCGGATCGCCCTGCTGGCGGCGCTGGCCTGCGTCGACCACGTGGTGGTCTTCGAGGAGGACTCGCCGGCCCGGCTGATCGAGGCGGTCCGCCCCGACGTCTACGTCAAGGGCGGCGACTACCCGCCGGAGATGGTGCCGGAGGCGCCACTGGTACGGCGGCTGGGCGGGCAGGTGCGCACGCTCGGGTACGTGCCGGACCGCTCCACCTCGGCGATCATCGACCGGATCCGCGCCCAATCGCACAGCATGAGCGAACGCACCGAGCGAAGCGAGGGCCGTGAGGCCATGCCAGACCGGCACAGCATGAGCGAACGCACCGAGCGAAGCGAGGGCCGTGAGGCCATGCCAGACCGGCACAGCATGAGCGAGGGCCGTGAGGCCGTGCCCGACCAGCAGCACAGCCCCGCCGTGGGCGAGGGCAGGCCGGCGTGACCCGTCCGCTCGACCCGGGCACGCCCGGACGGTTCCGGCAGCACCGGCGGCTCGACGTGCTGATCCCCACCCGCAACCGGCCCGCCGAACTGGCTGTCACGCTGTCCGGGCTGGCCGCCCAGGAGGGCGTACCCGGGTTCGGGGTGGTGGTCAGCGACCAGTCCGACGGCGAGCCCGCGTACGCCCACCCGGCCGCCGCCACGATGGTCCGGGCGTTGCGGCACCGGGGGCACCCGGTGCTGCTGACCCGGCGGCTGCCCCGGCGCGGCCTGGCCGAACACCGGTCCTACCTGCTGGCCCAGTCGGCGGCCGACGCCGTGCTCTGCCTCGACGACGACGTGTGGCTGGAGCCGGGTGCGCTGTCCCGGCTGGTGACCGCGCTGGACGAGCTGGGCTGCGGGTTCGTGGGCAACGCGGTGCACGGGCTCTCCTACGCCGACGACGTCCGCCCGGAGACGCACCAGCACTACGAGGAGTGGACCGGGCCGCCGGTGCCGGAACGCATCCAGCCCGGCACGCCGGAATGGCACCGGGCGTCCATCCACCCGGCGGCGAACCTGCTGCACGTCACCGAGAAGCTGGACCTGGCGGCGGGCGAGTGGCGGGCGTACAAGATCTCCTGGATCGGCGGGTGCGTGCTCTACGACCGGGCCAAGCTCGTCGACTCCGGCGGCTTCGACTTCTGGGAGCGGCTGCCCGAGCGGCACCAGGGCGAGGACGTCGCCGCGCAACTCGCCGTGCTGGAGCGCCACGGCGGCGCCGGTGTCCTGCCCAGCGGGGCGTACCACCTGGAGTCACCGACCACTGTCACCGAACGCGACGTGGAGGCGTGGGAAGTGGTGCTCAGCGAGTCGCCTGCGGAGGTGTGAGCAGCTCGCGGGCCGCCTCGACCACCTCGGCGGCCGGCACGTCGGCCACGAACGACACGCGGTGCGGGCACTCCCCGTCGCCCGGCCGGTGCGGGTAGATCCCGGGCGTGCAGTCGACGCCGCAGACCGGGCAGTGAGTGGTCCAGGCGGCGATCGGGCGGTGCCGCCCACGCAGCGGCGACGCCCCATTGATCAGGTTGCCGACCCAGAAGACACCGACCGTCGGCGCGCCCACCGCGGCGGCCAGGTGCAGCGGGCCGGTGTCGTTGGAGACCACGAGCGCGCAGTCCGCGTACGCGGCGGCCAGCGCGCCCAGGCCGAGCGTGCCGACCTGGGGGCGCACCGGCACTCCGGCCGCCGCCACCACCGCGTCGACCGTCTCCTGCTCGGCGGGCGTACCGGTGACCAGCACCTCGTACCCGTCTCCGGTGAGCGCGCGGGCGACCTCGGCGAAGCATTCCGGCGGCCAGCGGCGCCGCGTGTCGGTGGCGCCCGGGTGCAACGCGACCCGGGGCCGGGTGGGTTCGCCGAGCACGGCGGCGGCCTCCGCCCGGTCGGCGGCGGTGACCGCGAGCGCCGGGGTGATCGTGGTGGCGGGCGCCCCGACCAGGGCGGCCACCTCCAGGTAGCGGATCACCTCGTGCTGGTAGTAGACGTAGCGCAGCCACCGGTCCAGCGGCGGCGCGCCCTCGGCCCGAAGGCCGGCGGTGACCCGGGCGCCCAGCCCGGCGACGAACGGGTTCGAGTTGGCGCCGCCGCCGTGCACCTGCAACGCCAGGTCGAACCGTTCGGCGCGGGCGGCGGCCAGGAACGCCGGCACGTCACCGGGTGACTCGCCGGGCCCCGGGTCGCGGATGCCCGGCGCCGCCGGCACCACCAGCACCCGGTCCACCGGGCCGGGCCGGTCGCGCCAGAGCGCCGCGTGCCACGGCGCGCCGAGCAGCACGATCTCCGCCGACGGGTACGCGGACCGCAGCGCGTCGAGCGCCGGCAGCACGAAGATGAAGTCACCGAGCGCGTTGGCGCGCAGCACGGCGATCCGTTCGACGTCCGGAACGCGCTCGCCGACCGGGCCGAGCACCGCTGAGCTGGTCACGCGGCCCCTACGGTCTGTCGATCTCGTCGAGCGCGGTGTCCGGGTGGTGCAGCTCCCGGTCCGCGGCCGGGTCGGCGGGCATCGGCGTACGGTCGGCGCCCGGTCGCGGGCCGGTGCGGCCGACGGTGATCGTGCGCGGCGCGGACCGGGACGCCCGGGGCAGGCGCACCCGGAGCAGGCCGTGGTCCATCACCGCGTCGATCCGGTCCGGGTCCACGCGGGACGGCAGGTCCACGCGGTACTCGAAGCCCCGGGTGGTGAACCCGCCCGGGATGCCGTGGTCGGCGTTCACCTCGGCCTCCGACCGGGCGCGTACGCACAGCTCCCGGTCGTCCAGCTCGACGGCCACCTCCTCCGGCGCGACGCCCGGAAGCCGGACGACCACCTCCCAGCCGTCGGCCGTCTCGGCCAGATCCACGTCCTGGTTGCCGGAGCGTCCGCCGACCAGCCGGCTCAGCTCGGAGCGCAGCGACTGGAGCTCGCCCATCGGATCCCAGCCCTGCTGGCGGCCACGCCAGCCTCGTCCGCCGCTCTGTTCGGTCATCGCACGTCTCCGATCCGCTGTGTCGCCGAGTGGGGTCGCAGCGAGCTGGGCGCGTTGAGATCGTGATCAGGGTCGACGCCGACGCCGAGCCGGTCCACCAGTTCGCCGCCGAGCCAGGCGCTGACGCCGAGGATCGCCAGGGCGACCACCTCGATGGCGACGAGCGAGCCGCCGGCCGCCCGCGAGTCGGCGTTGAGCCGCACCGCCCAGACCGCGGCGAACAGCAGGATCACCGCCACGTTGGCGGCGGCGTGGGTGAGCCCGACCCGCTTGGCGCGGGTGCCGGCCGGCAGGGCGAGCAGGTCGAACGCCCCGGCCGCCGCGGCCAGCAGGCCGACGATCAGACCGACAGTGATGTTCCAGTACGCGACCTCGGCGAGGAAGCCGGGCCCGCCCACGGTGTCCACCAGATCGAAGATCACCGCGGTCACGAAGAGCGCCACCGGGAACATCACGAGCATCGGATGCACGGGATGGCCGAGCACCTTCAGTCGGCTCTCCATCTCGGCCTCCATCCGTCGCGTCCGGACGCACGCTGCGAACCGGTCCCTACCCGCCGGCCCCGGGGGCAAACCCGGCCTTCGACGCGCTCTTCTAGGCTGACCTTGGCGGATCACGGCCCGTCGCGGGGCGGAACCGCCGTCAAGGTCAACGGACGGGGGAGGAAGACGTGACGACCCGGGAGATCACCAGCGAGTCCGAACTACGCGAACTGATCGGCACACCGATGGCGCGGGCGGCCACCAAGGAGCGCCGTAAGCTGCACGAACGCGACCGGGAGTGGCTCGCCGCCTCGCCGTTCTGCCTGATCGCCACCGCCGGCGCGGACGGCACCTGCGACGTCTCCCCCAAGGGCGACCCGCGCGGTTTCGCGCTGGTGCTCGACGACACCACGATCGCGATCCCGGAGCGGCCCGGCAACCGGCGGGCCGACGGCTACCGCAACATCCTGACCAACCCGCACGTCGGGTTGATCTTCCTGATCCCCGGCCGTACCGACACGCTGCGGATCAACGGCCGGGCCCGGCTGATCGCCGACGCGCCGTGGTTCGCCGACATGGAGGTCAAGGGCCACCGGCCGCTGCTGGCCGTCGAGGTCGCGATCGAGGAGATCTTCTACCACTGCGCGAAGGCGTTCCTGCGCTCCGAGCTGTGGCAGCCGGAGACCTGGCAGCCGGACGTGCTGCCGACACGGGCCCGGCTGATCAAGGAGGTGGAGGCCCCCGCGGAGAGCCTGGCCGACCTGGAGCGCCACTACGGCCCGGCCTACCTGGAGACGCTCTACCGCTGACCTCGTCGCCGGCGGTCGGCGCCGAGCGGTGCGCTTGCGTCACCGCCGGACGTTGCGCTTGCGTCACCGCCGGACGTTGCGCTTGCGTCACCGCCGGACGTTGCGCTTGCGTTTGCCCCGGCCGGCGTGGACGCGGCCGTCTCCGACCGGCGCCGGCGCCGCCCGGCGCGCCCGGGCTGCGTGGTCTCTGCCCGGCCGGGCTGAGCGGTCATGGTCCGGCCGGGCGGCGCGTCGGATGCGGGACAGCGTCAGCACCACCCCGGTGCCCAGGGCGACCAGCCCGACCACGCCGAGTAGGCCCTGCACGCGCCCGCGATGCCCGCTGAGCTGCCCGAAGTCGGTGACGAAGTCGCCCGGGTCCGCCGGGTTGGCCCAGATCGGCACCTCGGCGCCCGCCGCCCGGCACACCTCGAAACACGGCACCTCCTGCGAGTGCGTGCGGCCGTCGACCACGTAACTGAAGTACATGGTGCTCGACGAGGAACCCCGGTTACCGCCGCTCTCGGTCACCTGGTCGACCACCGTCGCCCGCGCGGGCGTACCCCGCTCGCGCAGCGTCACCCCCCAGTCGTCGAGCGCCGCCTGGGTGTGGAACGGCAGCCAGAGCAGGGCGGCACCGGCGACCGTCAGCAGCGCGGACGCGAGGATGAGCCAGAGCGGCCGACGCATGATCACGCCGCCATCGTGGCCGGGCGCCGCAACCCCCGGCGCGCTACCCCGCCGGGGTGAAGCGCGTCGGCACGCCCACGTCGGACAGGGCGCGGGCGAGGTGCGGCGCGGTGGTCTTCACGTACGCCGCGCCGATGTGCGAGCCACCCCGGTAGATGAGCACGTTGCCGAACACCACAGGGCACCTGTCGGTCGGGCAGACGGCGTCGAACAGGTCGATCATCTTGACCTTCGGCGCGCCCGCGACCGCCTGCCGCTGCATCCGGTACCCCGGGTCCTGGTCGTGCCGCTCCCGGTCGAACGCGCAGGCCGACAGGCGCTTGCGGTTCTTGTCGGCACAGGCCACCGCCGCGCCCGGATGCGGGTTGTTGGCGAGCACGACGACCTTGGTCCCCACCGAGTCGAGCTTCTTCCACGAGGCCCGAACGCCGGACACCATCGCTGCGACAGTGGCGCGCTTGCCCCCGCTGTCCAGAGCCGTCGACGCCGACTGCGAGGTGACCACGTAGTCGGGGCGCTCCCGCACCAGGCGGTCCAGCAGCGCGCGGTTCCACTCGATGCAGTCGGTGTACGGCTTGCCGGACCCGTCACCCTTGAGCACCTGGGCGCTGGTGAAGGCGCATCCCGCCTTCGCCATGATCAGCAGCTTCCAGTCGTTCTGCGTGGCGAGCACCTGGAACGCGGGTAGCCACTGGTCCATCTTCGAGTCGCCGACGAGCGCGACGGTGGTGGACCCGTTCGGAACGCCGTACGTGCAGGACAGCACCTCGGCGCCCTCGACCTGCTGGAAGCACTTGTCCCGGTTGGTGTCGGGCACGTCCATGAAGCCCTGCCGGATCTGCAGCGGGTCCGGCGTGATCGCGTCGAACCGCTCCGGGACCGGACCGATCGGCGCCGTGCCGGGCGCTGTGGACAGCAGCGCGGCGCCCGGGGCGTACCGGCTCTTGGTCGTGGTCGCGGCGGCGGCCCACGCGCCCATCAGCACCAGGACCAGGCCGGCGCAGATGCCGGCGAGCGTGAAGTTGCCGCCCAGGCTCAACGCCAGACGCGGCGACGTGGAGATCTTCCGCGAGTAGCGCAGCGGGTTCTCCACCAGCCGGAACGTGAGCCAGGCCGGGATCACCGAGGCGAGCGCCACGACCAGACCCTCGGTCACCGACAGGTCACCGAAGTGCGCGGCGGCCACCACGAGCATCGGCCAGTGCCACAGGTACAGCGAGTACGACAGGTCACCGATCCACTGGAACGGACGCAGGCCGAGCACCATCACCGGCCCCCGGGAGCCGGCCGCGGCACCGGCCGCGATCACCGCCGCCGCGCCGAGCGTGGGCAGCGCCGCCGCGTACCCCGGCCATGCGGTCTTCCCGCTGACCAGCAGCGCCGCCGCCACGATCGCGGCGAGGCCGAGCCACCCGAGGACGACCGCCACCGACCGGGGCATCCGCGCGGCGCGGACCGCCAGCAGCGCGACCGCCGCGCCGACCGCCAGCTCCCACAGCCGCGTGGTGGAGACGAAGAACGCGCGCTCCGGCGAGTTGGCCGTCTCGACGATCGACCAGACGAACGACGGCACCGCCAGCACCGCGAGACCGACCCACAGGACCGGCCGTACGTTCGCCCGCCGGAGCCTGCGCGCGGCGAGGATGGCCAGCACGATCAGCAGCGGCCAGAGCAGGTAGAACTGCTCCTCCACGGCGAGTGACCAGAAGTGCTGCACCGGCGACGGCGCGACGTCCTCGGCCAGGTAGTCGACCGCGCGGTCGGCGAACCGCCAGTTCACGACGTAGGTCGCCGCGGCGGCGATGTCGCCGCCGATGACCTGCCACTCACCCCGGGGTACGAACAGCCGGACCGCCACTGCGGTGGCCGCAAGCACCACCGTTGCCGCGGGCAGGATCCGCTTGGCCCGGCGCGCGTAGAAACCGGTGAGCGAGACCCGCCCGCTGCGCTCGATCTCGGAGATGAGCTGCCCGGTGATGAGGAAGCCGGAGATCACGAAGAAGACGTCGACGCCGACGAAGCCACCGGGGATGAACGGCAGGCCGGCGTGGTAGAGCAGCACCAGCCCGACGGCGACGGCCCGGAGCCCGGCGACGTCGGCCCGGAACCGGCTCGGCGTCGCCTCCCTGCCCGGCTCGCGTCCGGTCGTCGTACCGCCCGGCTCCCCGACCGGTGAACCTTCCCGATCGGCAACTTTCGTCAACGGCGGGGAAGTCATCGCGATCCTCAAACTCTGCGGGCTGGGGGCGAGGGAACGATAGCGGCTGGTCAGGCGGCGGACAATCACGCCGCACCGCCTCGTCGAGCGGATGCCGCGGCGCGGCGGGCGGACGCTCCGGTGCGACGAGCAGGCGTTCCGACCCTAGACCGTCGCCCGGCGGCGTAGGGGGCAGGGTGGATACGGCGGGTGACGCCGGCAGGCGATGGGGTTGAATCGGCGGGTGGCGAAGACCCTGACGATCACCACTCGCAACGCGAGCTTCCAGCAGTGGCAGGCGCTGCTGACCAACCGCACCAAGCGGCAGCGGTCCGGGGAGTTCCTGGTCCAGGGGGTACGCCCGATCACGGTGGCCTTGGAGCAGGGCTGGGAGATCCGCGCCCTCCTCCACCCGGACCGGCAGCCCCTGTCCCGCTGGTGCCGTGACCTGCTCGACCGCGCCGACGCCCGGCGGGTCGCCCTCGCGCCCGAGCTGATGCGGGAACTGAGCGGCAAGGAGGAGGAGTCCCCCGAGCTGCTGGCCGTGGTGGCGCAACCCGCCGACGACCTGGCCCGCATCCCGGTCGGGCCGGCGATGCTCGTGGTGGTCTTCGACCGCCCCAAGACCCCTGGCAACATCGGCACGCTGATCCGCTCCGCTGACGCCTTCGGCGCCTCCGGCGTGATCATCACGGGCCACGCCGCCGACCCGTACGACCCGAAGGCGGTCCGGGCCAGCACCGGGTCGCTGTTCGCCGTACCGGTGGTGCGCGTCGCCGGCCACCGCGACGTCCTGGACTGGGTCGCCGCGGTGCGTGCGGACGGGCTTCCGCAGGTCCAGATCATCGGTACGGACGAGCACGGGGACGTGGACGTCGCCGAGCACGACCTGACCGGCCCCACGCTCCTGCTGGTCGGCAACGAGACGCACGGGCTCAGCAAGGGCTGGCAGGAGGCCAGTGACCGGATGGTGCGCATCCCGATCGTGGGGGCGGCGAGTTCGCTGAACGCGGCGGCGGCCGGGACGGTGGCGCTGTACGAGGCCGCCCGGCAGCGGGCCGGGCGCCGGTAGCGGTCGCGCCGCTACCGGGCGCCTGGTGCGCTCCTCTATCCGGACGGGCGCGTGGATGCCCGCGCCTCGACCGCCCGCCGGTGGGCCGCGCTGCCCTCGCGATAGAACAGGTAGCCGCCGTGGTGCAGGACGTCGCCGTCGAAGCGGCCGTCGGCGGTGAACCCGCTGTCGTCCCAGTAGTCGATGTGCTCGCCGGTCACCTCGTACCGGCCGGTGTAGGCGCTCGCCCGGTCGCCACGCGCCTCGTCGTACCTGCCGTCGGGCAGCAGCTCCTGCCGGATGTAGCCGTCGGCGGTGACCCACATCCCGACGTACGGATGGACGGTCCCGGAGGCCGGGGGCCGCGCCTGCGTCGCGGACGGCGCGGAGCGCGGCGCGGGCGCTGTCTCCGTGCCGCAGGCGGTGAGCGCCGCCGTCAGGAAGACGGTGGCGGCCTTGCGGTGGTTGGTACCTGACATGTCAGCCTCGCTGCCGGGTCGGACGGATGATGATCTCGTTGACGTCCACGTCCGCCGGCTGGTCGACGGCGTACGAGATGGCCCGCGCCACGGCGTCCGGTGAGATCGCGTTCCTGCGGTACTCCCGCATCGCCTCCCGGGCCACCGGATCGGTGATCGACTCGGCCAGCTCGGACTCGACGACACCGGGCGTGATCGTGGTGACCCGCAGGCTCGGGTCGGCCTCCAGGCGCAGACCCTCGGTGATCGCCCACGCGGCGAACTTCGTCGCCGAGTACACCGCGGCGGTCGGCACCACCTCGTGGGCACCGACCGAGGCGACGGTGACCAGGTGGCCGCCGCCCTGCCGCTGGAAGACCGGCAGGACGGCCGCGATGCCGTGCAGCAGGCCCCGCACGTTGACGTCGATCATCCGGTCCCACTCGTCCACCAGCAGGGCGTCGAGCCGGGACAACGGCATCAGACCGGCGTTGTTGACGAGCACGTCGACCCGTCCGAACTCGTCCACCGCGCTGCCGACGAACGCCGCAACGTCGTCACGGTCCGTCACGTCGAGCCGCCGTACCCTGATGTCGTCGTGCCGTTCGGCGAGCGCGGCGAGCCGCTCGCGGCGCCGCGCGCCCGCGACCACGACGTGCCCCTCGGCTGCCAGCCGCAGTGCGGTCGCCTCGCCGATCCCGCTGCTCGCGCCCGTGACCAGAACGACCTTCTGTGTGGATTCCATGAGTCCACGGTGCGGAGTACGACCTGCCGCAACCAGGGTGCGTCACACCCCGGCTGAGGCTCCTGGCGGCCTGTCGGCCGCGGTTATGTTGGGGTGGTGGACGGCAGCAATCCGCTCGGCGAGTTCCTGCGGGCCCGGCGTGAGACGACCAGTCCGGCGGAGGCCGGAATCGTGTCCTCGGGCCGGCGCCGGACGCCGGGTCTGCGGCGCGAGGAGGTCGCCCAGCTGTCCGGGGTCAGCACCGACTACTACGCCCGCCTGGAACAGGGGCGGGAACAGCACCCGTCGGAACAGATGCTGAACGCCCTGGCCCGCACCCTCGGGCTCGACGCCGAAGAGGTGGCGCATCTGCACCTGCTGGCCAGGAGCGGCCGCAAGCCTGTCCGGCGGGGCACGCGGGAGACCGTCCGGCCGAGCCTGCTGCGCCTGATGGACGGCTGGCTGCACACCCCCGCGCTGATCATCGACCGCAGGATGGACGTGCTGGCCGCCAACCGGCTCGGACGCGCCCTGTTCGCCACGCTGTTCGAGGCCGACGAGCCCAACCTCGTCCAGTTCGTCTTCCTCGACCCGGCCGCCCGTTCCTTCTATCCCCACTGGGACCGGGTCGCGCAGTCCAGCCTGGGCGCGCTGCGGGCCGCCGCAGCCGACATGCTCGACGACGCGCGGCTCACCGAGCTGGTCGGGGAACTCTCGCTGAAGAGCCCGGAGTTCCGCCGGCTGTGGGCGCGCCACGACGTACGGGGAAAGACGCACGAGGCGAAGCTGTTCCACCATCACGACGTGGGCGAGCTGACCCTCACGTACGACTCCCTCACCGTCGCCGGCGCGACGGGCCAGCAACTGGTCGTCTACCAGGCCGAGGCGGGCAGCCGTTCGGCGCAGGCGCTGGCGCTGCTGGGCACCGTGGCCGCCGAACTGCCCGCTCCGGACAGGACGGCCCGTACGGCCTCGTGACGGCCCTCGACAGCACGGTCCGCCTGGGCGGCCACGTCGTACGACGGCGCGGGCGAGGACCGGCCGCAGCCCGGAAGGTCGACCCGGATGACGTGATGGTGGTCGGCCAGCGCCGGGATCATCGGTTCCCAGGAAGCACCCGCCGCCCCCGACCCGTGGATGAGCAGCAGCGGCGGCGCCTCCCGCGGACCGTCGTGCATGCCGTGCAGGTGCTCAACGTCGTGCGCAGTCATGCAGGCGATGGTGCGCGGCGCACCGGCCATCCGTCTTGACAAATGTCGTCGAGGTGACGACCCGCAGGCCGGCTTCTTCGCGGAACCCGCTAGACGAAGTCTCTCCAGAAAGCGACGGTGGCACTCGGCTCCCGGCCTCGCTCCGTTGCCGGCCCACCGAACTCCCGATGGATGTAGTCCTCCAGGTCGCAGCCGTAATAGATGATGTCGGTCTGGTGCATGGACAGGACCGGGTGCCCGTAGGAGCCGCGCCCGGAGGGTAGGAAGCGATGGCTGAACACCGGCACCATCTGCGGCACCCTCCGGAGGTGCGGCTCGGCGGTCGCCACCGCCTCACGTCGGTTGCTCGGCCGCTCTCCCCAGCTCTCATGCCAGTAGCCGTTGTGCTCGACATCGAACAGCACGCCGTATGCGGGCCATTCGAGGCGGTCACGAAGGGCAGAGGTGTCTCCCCGCCGCCAGTCCGGCCACGAATCGCCCGTGGGGAGCCCCGCGGCCAGGAAGGATCGGTGGT
This sequence comes from Micromonospora sp. CPM1, assembly GCF_023896895.1. NCBI lineage: Bacteria > Bacillati > Actinomycetota > Actinomycetes > Micromonosporales > Micromonosporaceae > Micromonospora > Micromonospora sp. CPM1. Next base: position 58,874 of record NZ_JAMHIU010000010.1, on the reverse strand, counting down.
CGTCGGCGAACTGGAAGCCGAAGGTGTTCTCCACGCGAGCGAACTCTTCCTCCGTCAGACCGCGCTGAATCTCGACGTGCCCGAGTTCCCTCAGCCGGCGGGCTGCGGCAGCGCCGAGGGCGGCGCCGTCCGGGTTCAAGCCCGGCGCAGGCCCACCTCGGTCGGCTTTACGAAAGCGGTCCAGGAAATTGCCCACGCTTCCTCCCTTGCAGGCCGCGAAGCCTAACCACCGGGAAGGGGAGGTGATCGACCGCGGGAAACGGCGAAGCCCAGGCCGATGACCTGGGCTTCTGTACCGAGCCGCCTGACGGAATCGAACCGTCGACCTACGCATTACGAGTGCGTCGCTCTAGCCGACTGAGCTAAGGCGGCAACGATCGTCAAGTGTACGGCACGCCCCGCGGGAAGCCGAACCGGATCCCCCCGTCCCCGAACCCGGACACCGGACCACATCCGCCCCGTCACGGGAGAGACTTCCCGCCCGCTCCGGACTACCCTCCGGCGGGTGACCGACGAACCGCCGCGACCACCGGCTCCCGAGGCGCATCCCGGAGAGCGGGCCACCCGCCGCCCCCGCCGCATCGACCCCCGGGAGCTGGGTTTCACCCCGCGCCGGCCGGTGCCCTGGCTCGCGCCACTGCTGCTGATCAGCACCGGCCTGCGTACGTTGCTGGCCATGCTGTTCGGGGCGTACCTGGACAAGCGCGAGTTGCAGAACGCGTTCGGCGACGGCACGTTCCGGCAGGTCGGGCCGGACGGCGGGCTCTGGCTCGACTACGTGGCCGACCTGGGTGACGGCTTCGACGCCACGTACTCGGTGGCGTACCTGCTCGCCCAGCCGGAGCTGACAGTGGACGGGCACCGCCTTCCCCGCGCGCAGACGCTGGTGATGGGCGGCGACCAGGTCTACCCGGCGGCGGGCTACGAGGCGTACGAGGACCGCTGCAAGGGCCCGTACCAGGCGGCGCTGCCGGTCGCCCCGCCGGAGAAGCCGACACTGTTCGCGGTGCCGGGCAACCACGACTGGTACGACGGGCTGACCGCGTTCCTGCGCCTGTTCGTGCGCACCCGGGACCGGCACTTCGGCGGCTGGGGCACCGGCCAGTCCCGCTCGTACTTCGCCGTCGAACTGCCGGCCGGCTGGTGGCTGCTCGGCCTCGACGACCAGTCCGGCTCGTACCTGGACGACCCTCAGCTCACCTACTTCGACGAGGTGGCCCGCAAGCTCACCCCGGAGTCCAAGGTGATCCTGGCGGTGCCGGCGCCGACGTGGGTCAAGGCCGTCGACCACCCCAACGCGTACGACTCGATCGACTACTTCATCCGTACCCTCGTCGCGCCGACCGGGGCGCAGGTGCGGGTGCTGGTCTCCGGCGACCTGCACCACTACGCCCGCTATGCCGGCACGGACCGGCAGCTCATCACGTGCGGCGGCGGGGGCGCCTACCTCTACCCCACGCATCGGCTGCCGGAGAGGCTGGAGGTGCCGCCGCGTGACACGCTGACTCGCCGGGCCAGCAACACCCAGGAGTACGACCTGGCCGCGCGCTATCCGGACAAGGCGCGCTCCCGCCGGTACGGCTGGGGGATCTTCGCCCGGCTGCCGTTCCGCAACCCGGGCTTCACCACGCTGCTCGGCACCCTGCACACGCTGCTGATGCTGGCGATGGCCGGGGTGGCGGTGCAGCGGGTGGGCACCACCGAGCAGCGCCTGTTCAGCGTGCCGCTGGCGATCATGCTGGTGGTGGCGATGATGAGCGCGGTGTTCTTCGCCAAGCCACCCACGGCGGGCGGGAAACGGCACGCCCGGCACTGGATCCTCGGAGTGGCGCACGGGCTGGCCCAGGTGGCTCTCGCCGCCGGGGGCACGTGGGTCTGGTTGCAGCTGCCGTTCTACGACTGGCCGTGGCCGATGCCGGCGGTCGCCGCGGTGGTGCTCTACGGGCCGGTGAGCGGCCTGGTGGCCAGCCAGCTCGTGGCGCTCTATCTGCTGGTGGCGGGCGCGTTCGGGGTGAATCTGAACGAGCTGTTCGCGGGGCAGGGCATCGAGGACTCGAAGGCGTTCCTGCGGTTCCGGATCGACCCGGACGGCACGTTGACCATCTACCCGATCGCCGTCGACAAGGTGTCCCACGACTGGCAGCTCAACCCCGACCAGTCCCCCACGGCCCCGTGGCTGACCCCGAAGACCCCCCTGACCCCCCGCCTGGCCGAACCCCCCATAGTCATCCGCTGACCCCACCCCCCGTCCCACCCCGTTGATCATGAAGTTGGCGGCGAAGTCGATCACCATTTCGACCGCCAACTTCATGATCGACGGAGTGGGCGGGTGGGGTGGGGTGGGGGTTAGGGCTGGGGGTAGTGCTGGTCGTGGGCCTGTCTCGGGCCGCAGACCGATGCCCGGGAGCACATCGAGCGGGAGCCGTCCGCGTCCAGGCGGACCGTGACCGCGTCGCGCGGGACACTGTGGCCGACCACCTTGCCCTCGCCCTGCGGCGTGGACACCCGGCTGCCGACCGCAGGGGCCGACTCCTGGAACTTCTGATACAGCGGGTGCTCGTACTTGAGGCAGCACATCAGCCGCCCGCACGCACCGGAGATGCGCAGCGGGTTGAGCGGCAGATCCTGATCCTTTGCCATCCGGATGGTCACCGGCTCGAAGTCGGTGAGGAACGTGGCGCAGCACAGGTCACGCCCGCAGGAGCCGATGCCGCCCTGCACCCGGGCGGAGTCGCGGGCGGAGAGCTGACGCAGCTCGACCCGGCAGTGCAGCGTGGCGCCCAGGTCGCGGACCAGCGAGCGGAAGTCGACGCGGTGCGGCGCTGTGAAGTAGATGGTGGTGCGGTCGCTGCCGTTCTCCGGCGTGGCCAGGACGTGGTCGACTGCGACCACCTTCATCGGCAGGCCGTGTTCGCGGATCAGCCGCTTGGCGGCCACCTTCGCCTCGGCCTTGCGCCGGCGCAGCATCTCGTCGCGGCGCAGGTCGTCGTCCCCGGCGATCCCGGCGAGTTTCGGGAAGCTGGCGGTGTCCTCACTGACCCACTGCGCGGCCCACACGCACTCGGCCACCTCGGGCCCCTCGTCGGTGGGCACCAGCACCCGGTCGCCCACCTGCGGGCGCCACTCGCCCGGGTCGAGGTAGTAGAGGCGCCCGTACCGGTTGAAGCTGACCGCGCAGAGCATGCCCATGCGCCCCACCCTACGCGGATCGACGCCCGCCGCACGGCGCACCTGTCGCCGCCCGGTCACCCACCGCAGCGATCATCGTCGACGACCCGGCCGAACCGGCCCCATCGCCTCGCCCGGACGGCTGAATCTCCGGCGGGTTCCTGACAAACACCGCCCGGACGCGTTGAGTGAAGGCATACCTGCGGGGGGTGCAGGGGAAGGCCACGGCGCCGCCGCCGTCACCCGGCCACGGCCGGACCGGCGCGCGGCGCCGTGGACCGTCAGTAGCCGATCCGGGTGGTGCCGCCGTAGCGCGGGGCGGTGGTGGCGCGGTCCCGCCACGGCGTCTCGGCCAGGCTCGGCCCCCACTGGCGCAGCAGCGTCTCGGCGCCGTCGTAGGCCACCCCGAGCACGCCCAGGATCCTCGTGGCGATCTCCGCCGCGGCCGCCGCCCCGGCCCGTCCGGCCTCGGCGCCGGGCCGGGTCGCCGCGTGCACCGCGACCGCCTCGGCCGAACCCAGCACCTCGGCCAGCGCCCGGGCCAGCGCGGCCCGGCTGCCCTCCACCCAGCCGGCCAGCGCGTCGGCGTAGCCCGCCGTCGACTCCAGCCGCCCGACCAGGCTCTCCGGGCCTTCGTCCAGGTGCCGCAGCAGGGCGGCACGTGCCTCGTCGTACGCCGACGCGGCGGCGCCGGACCAGGCGACCTGGTCGGCCAGCATGGCGCAGGTGTCGTCGTACCCCCGGACGAGCCGGCGCACGGCGTGGCCGGCGCCGGTCAGCGGCGCGGGATGCAGGTCGAGGAATTCGCGCACGGCCGCGCCGGGAAGCACCTGCATGCGGCGCAGCAGCGGCCAGAGCCGGTGGCCCTCGGGCGCGCCGGCGGCAAGCAGCGCGTCGACGCGGGCGAGCAGGTCGAGGCCCGGCTCGGCGAGGCGGTCGAGCGCGTCCATCAGGCCTCCCGGGCCAGCCGCCGGGCGACCGCGTCGTCGGCGGCGGCGTAGCGGTCTGCGGCACTGCGCAGCGCCGCCGCGGCGGCGGCCATCCGGACGGCGGCGGCCTGCGCCTCGCGTGCCCGGTCGGCGGTGGCGAGGGTCCACTGGCGGTGCAGCGCGCGGCCCACCTCGCCGGGGCGGCCGGTGGCGTGCGCGCCGAACGCGGGATGCGGCGGGTCGGTGGCGGTCACCGTGCGGGACAGGGTGGCGAGGGTCGCGCCGGCCTCGTCGAGACGGGCGGCCAGGGCACGCAGCGTCTCCATGTCAGGCCCCCGCCAGCGGCCGGTAGGCCGCGAACGTCTCGTTGTGCAGCTTCTCCCGCGCCCACTGCGCCGCGTCGGCGGCGGCGGTGACCGCGGCCTGCACCGAGCCGGCCACGTCGCGCGGACTGCGGTGGTGCAGCGGGCCGAGGAAGCGCACGTCGGTGATCCGCCCGCCGGCGGTCACGACCACCTCGACGAGCCCGTCGGGTGAGCGGACGGTGACCTCGACCGTCGCGACCGCCTGGTCGAACTCGGCCTGCAGGTTCTCGATCCGGCGGTAGCGCCGCACCGCCTCCTCGATCCAGGCCTCGTCGATCTCGCCCCGCGGCATCGGCGGACTCCTCCCGGCCGGTCCGGCCTTCACTGAGCGTGCCGCCTCGGTCACCGCGGCATCACCGGACCGTACCGCACGGCAATCGCGCGTGTCGATGCCCTGTGGACAGTGCGGGAGGGCCCGGTTCAGCCGCGCCAGAGGGCCAGCATCATCGCCTCCACGGCGATCCGCGGCTTGACGTTCGCCTCGATCGCCGCGCGGCACTCCAGCACCGCCTCCAGGCGGCGCAGCGAGCCCTCGGCGTCCCACTTCTGCGCGCCCGCCGAGGCGAGCGACGCGGTGTCGGTGTGCACCGGGGCGACCGGCGCCCGCCACGCCATGGCGAGCGCGTCCCGGTAGAACCCGGCCAGGTCGACCAGGGCCCGGTCCAGCGCGTCCCGCTGGGCGCGGGTGGCCCGCGACTTCTGCCGCTTCTCCAGGTCCTTGAGCTGGCCCGCCGCGCCGCGCATGGCGCCGGCCGCGCCCCGGCCGGTGCCGCCCGCGCCGAGCGCCGTCTGCAACGCCGTACGCTCCGCCTCGTCGATCTCCACGACGGAGGCGGCGGCCTCCGCCTCGGCGGCCTCGATCAGCGCCGAGGCCGCGTCGAACGCCGCGCCCACGCCGGTCAGCCGGCGCGGCACGGCCAGCACCGCGTCGCGCCGCTGCCGGGCCTCCGGGTCGCGGGCCAGCCGCCGGGCCCGGCCCACGTGCCCCTGCGCCGCCGCGGCGGCCCACTCGGCCACGTCGGGCGCGATGCCGTCGCGGCGGACCAGCACCTCGGCCACCGCGGCCGGCGGCGGCTGCCGCAGCGGTACGACCCGGCAGCGCGACCGGATGGTCACGGAGATGTCGTCCGGGTGGGTGGACGGGGCGCAGAGCAGGAAGACGGTACGCGGCGGCGGTTCCTCGATCGCCTTGAGCAGCGCGTTGCCGGCGGCCTCGGTGAGCCGGTCGGCGTCCTCGATGATCACGATCTGCCACCGGCCGCTGGAGGGCGCGCTGGCCGCCCGCAGCACCAGCGCGCGCATCTCGTTGACGCCGATGGACAGGCCCTCGGGCACCACGAGGCGTACGTCCGCGTGAGTGCCGGTGAGCGTGGTGTGGCAGCCGGGGCAGGTGCCGCACCCGGTGCCGTGCACGCACTCCAGGGCGGCGGCGAACGCACGGGCGGCCACCGAGCGGCCCGATCCGGGCGGGCCGGTGAAGATCCAGGCGTGGGTCATGCCGGCACCCGGATCGGCCGGTGCCGGAGCCGGGTCGCCGTCGTACTCCTCGGCGAGCGCGTCGAGGTCGTCGTGTCCGCCCGCGGGGGCCGTCACCGGCGCGCGCAGCAGGGCGGCGGCCGAGGCGGCGGCCCGCCGCAGCATGGCCACCGCCTCGTCCTGCCCGACCAGATCGCCGAAGACGTCGGTCATCGCCGGGGTTGCTCCATCGTCACCAGCTCCGCGTCGGATAACTCGGGCTGGACCGAGGTGTCCGGGCCCTGCGCCGGACGGGGGTGCACGATGCCGCCCGGGTCGGCCAGCAGTTCGCCCACCCGGCGGGCGACCGCGTCGGCGGTCTCCGCGATCGGGCGGGACGCGTCGAGCACCAGGTATCGCTTCGGGTCACCGGCGGCGAGGTCGAGGAAGGCGTACCGGACCCGCTCGTGGAACGTCAGCGACTCGGCCTCCAGCCGGTCGGTGCCCTCGTTCCGGTCCTCGACCCGGCTCAGGCCGGTACGCGGCTCGACGTCGAGCAGCACCACCAGGTCCGGCTTGAGGCCGCCGGTCGCCCAGGACGAGAGCCAGGAGACCTCGTCCACCGGGAGCGTCCGGCCGGCGCCCTGGTAGGCGAGCGACGAGTCGACGTACCGGTCGCTGATCACCACCGCGCCGCGCGCCAGCGCCGGGCGGACGACCGTGGCCACGTGGTGCGCCCGGTCGGCGGCGTAGAGCAGCGCCTCGGCGCGCGGCGACGGCGCCTCGTCGGGGGCGGTGCCGAGCACCAGGGAGCGGATCCGCTCGCCGACCGGCGTGGCGCCCGGCTCGCGGGTGACCACCACGTCGCGGCCCTGCGCGCGCAGCCGCTCGGCGAGCGCGGCGAGCTGGGTGGACTTGCCGGCGCCCTCGCCGCCCTCGAAGACCACGAACAGGCCGCTGGAGACGAACGGCTCGGCCGGCATCAGCGGGCGACCCCGGATCGAGCCCCAGAGGTCCGCGAGGACCGGTACGCCCTTCTTGTCGTCCATCTGGCCGAACGCGCTGATCCCGGCGATGATGCCGGCCGCGCCGGCGGCGAGCAGCAGCAGCCGGGTGGAGGAGATGGAGATGCCCAGGTCGGCGATGGTGAGCTGGCGGGAGCCGCCCACGCCGACCAGGAGGCTGCTGAGCGCGATGGCCAGGATCAGCACCAGCCGGGTGCCGATCTGCACCACCGCGAACACCCGGCCGCGCACCTCGTCGGCCACCTCGCCGCCGAGCAGCGTGGTGCCGGCCAGGAACGCCATGCCGGCGCCCGCGCCGACCAGGATCGCGCCGAGGATGGCCATGGACAGGTGGATGGCGAAGGCGAGCACCAGCACCGAGGCGCTGGCGAGCACGATGCTCATGCCGAACCAGCGGCGGCGGGACATGTCCCGCACGATCATCGGCCCGAGGCCGATGCCGAGCGCCAGGCCGACGAAGATCGCGCCGAAGAGCAGCGAGAACGCGGCGTCACCGGCGCCGAGCGAGTTGGCGAAGAACTTGGCCGTGCCGACCACGATGCCGCCGCCGGCGAACGCGCCGAAGATGCCCAGCACCAGGCCACGCACCAGCGGGGTCTGGCCGATGTATTTCCAGCCCTCGGAGAACTGCCGGAACATGCTCTGCTCGGTGCGCTCCGCCTCGCCGCGCTGGGCCTCGCTGATCTCCTTGATCCCGAACGCCACCACGAGCGCGGTGGCCAGCCGGGAGAAGGCGTTGAACCAGAGCGCGAGCTGGGCCGGCTCGGCCCAGTCGGGCAGGTCGCCGCCGACCGCGCCGCGTACGCCGCGGTCCAGCACGGCCAGAGCGATGGCCGCCGCGACCGGCGTCAGGCCGTACGTGGTGATCAGCGTGAGCTGGTTCGCCGCCTCCAGCCGGGTACGCGGGATGAGGTTGGGGACCGCCGCCTCCTTGGCCGGGATCCACAGCAGGGTGATCGACTCGATCAGGAACGTGGCGATCAGCGCCCAGCCGACCACCAGCCCGCCCGCGGCGCCGGTGAGCGCGTACAGCGGGATCGAGGCGAACAGCACGAAGCGCAGCAGGTCGCAGATGACCATCGTCCACCGGCGGTCGAACCGGTCGGCGAGCACGCCCGCGACCGGGCCGAGCACCAGCGCCGGGAGCAGCCGGATCGCCGTCACACCACCGAACGCCGCGCCCTGGGCGGTGCTGCCGGAGACCTGGGAGGCGGCGAACAGCGCGGTGGCGAGCAGGCCGAGCCAGTCACCGAAGGAGGCGGCACTGAGCACGATCCACAGCCGGCGGAACGGCCGGATGCGCAGCACCGACCGGATGGCGGCGGCACCGGAGTGGTCGGCGGCTGTCCCGGGCGACGACACGCCGGGCGACTCGCCGTTGTTCTGGCTTTCGATGGCCGTACCTCCACGTGCCGGCCCAGGTCTGGGCATCCCCGGTGGAACACTCTAGTCGCGCAGGAAGGGTCGTCCCCCGCGACATTCACCTGCTCGCCGAGCCTAGGCCGCCGGGACCACCGCCCGCAGCCCGGACAGACGCGAGGGTATTTCGCATTGCCGTCCAGACAGTTAGCGTGCAGACGTGGCCATCGACCGTGACAAACTTCGCGATCGTCTCGACCGGGCGACCGCTCACCTCGACCCGCCGTACGCCGTCGTCGACCTCACCGCGTTCGACACCAACGCCGAGGCGCTCGCCGGCCGGTCCGGCGGCAAGCCGCTGCGCGTGGCGAGCAAGTCGGTACGCGTCCGCGAGCTGCTGACGCGGGCACTCAAGCGGCCCGGGTGGCACGGCGTGATGGCCTTCACGCTCCCCGAGGCGCTGTGGCTGGTCCGCTCCGGGGTCAGCGACGACGTGCTCGTGGCGTACCCCACGGCCCACCGGGGCGGCCTCGCCGACCTGGCCGCCGACCCGGCGCTCGCCGACGCGGTGACGCTGATGATCGACGACACCGGGCAGCTCGACCTGATCGACGCGGTGTGCCCGCCCGCGCGCCGCCCCGCGCTGCGGATCTGCCTCGACCTGGACGCCTCCTGGCGCCCGCTCGGGGGCCGGGTGCACGTCGGCGTGCGCCGCTCCCCGGTGCACAGCGCCACGGCGGCCGGCGCGCTCGCCGCCGCCGTCGCCGGCCGGCCGGGCTTCCGGCTGGTCGGCCTGATGTCGTACGAGGCACAGATCGCCGGCCTGGGCGACGCGCCGCCCGGACAGGCGGTGCTCGGCTCGGCGATCCGGGTCGCGCAGCGCGGGTCGTACCGCGAACTGCTGGCCCGCCGCTCCGCCGCGGTCACCGCGGTCCGGGAGCACGCCGACCTGGAGTTCGTCAACGGCGGCGGCACCGGCAGCGTGGCCGCCACCAGCGCGGACCCCGCGGTCACCGAGGTCACCGCGGGCTCCGGCCTGTACGGGCCGACGCTGTTCGACGCGTACCGTGCCTGGCGGCCCACCCCGGCGGCGTTCTTCGCCTGCGCGGTGGTCCGCCGCCCGGCGCCCGGGCTGGCGACGGTGCTCGGCGGCGGCTGGATCGCCTCCGGTCAGGCGGCGACCAGCCGGCTGCCCCGGCCCTGGCTGCCGGACGGGCTGAAGCTGCTCGGCGCGGAGGGCGCCGGCGAGGTGCAGACCCCGCTGGCCGGGAAGGCCGCGGACGCCCTGCGCGTCGGCGACCGGGTGTGGTTCCGCCACGCCAAGGCGGGCGAGCTGTGCGAGCACGTCAACGAGGTGCACCTGGTCGAGGGGGACGCGGTGGTCGCCACCGTGCCGACCTACCGGGGCGAGGGGCACGCGTTCCTCTGAGCCGCCTCGCGGCTCTGCCCCATCACGTGACGACGGCGGGTTCCGACGCACTCTCAGAACCCGCCGTTCAACGTGCCGCTCAGCCCTGGGAGACCGCCTCCGTGGGGGCGTTCACCTGCCGGTGCAGGTACTCCCGGATGAGCGCCTTCGCCTCGACCAGCACCCGCTCGTCGCCGTCGGTGCGGCGGCGGAAGGCCAGCTTGATCAGGGCGTCCGCGGCCTCCACCGCGACCTCCAGGTGGAACCGCAGGTCGGGCACCCCGGCGAGGCCGAAACGCTCGGTGAGTACGCGGGCGAGCTGCTCCGCGATGACCCCGTTGTTGTCCCGCTGGTCGTCCAGCAGGTGCAGGTCGACCACGTCGCCGAAGTGCAGGGTACGGAAGCCGGGAACGGTGCGGTGCATCGAGATGTACTCGTCGATCGCCGCGTCGACCCCGTCCCACCAGTGGGTCAGGTCGTCCGAGGAGAACCGCTCGTCGAGCCGCTGGAGGTAGGACTCCATGGTGCGCAGGGTCAGTGCCTGCACGATCGCCCGCTTGTCCGGAAAGAACTGGTAGACCGACCCGATCGCCACCTCGGCACGCTCGGCGAGCAGGGTCGTGGTCAGCCCTTCGTACCCCACCTCGTCGACGAGCTCGGCGCAGGCGTCCAGCATCCGCTGGACCCGCGCGACACTTCGGCCCTGCACCGGTACTCGACGCAGCGGCCCGGTCGTGGCGGCTGGTGTGGACACTCGGCGCCACCCCCCTTCGACGGATGAACATATCTGCACGTCACGAGTCTGTGACTACCGGTACAACGAGCCGGGCTCGATTGCGGTATTTACCAGGCACAACGTTCCTGATATGAATTCAGTTCATATTCATGTCGAGGAGTGGCCGCGATGACCGGTACCACCGCCACCTGGTCCAACTGGGCCGGCAACCAGCACAGCACCGCGCTCCTCACCGTGCGCCCGCGTAGCGTCTCCGACGTCGTCGAGGCGGTCCGCCAGGCCGCCGCGGCGGGCCGGACCGTCCGGGCCACCGGCAGCGGCCACTCGTTCACCGCCACCGCCGTCGCCGACGGGCACCGGATCGACCTCGCCGAGCTGGAGACCGACGTCACAGTCGACGTGGCGCGCCGCCTGGTCACCGTACCGGCCGGGATGACGTTGCACACGCTCAACGATCTGCTCGCCGGGCACGGCCTCGCGATGCCGAACCTCGGCGACATCGACGCCCAGACCATCGCCGGTGCGCTCTCCACCGGCACCCACGGCACCGGGGCGAAGCTGGGCTGCCTGTCCACCTTCGTGGCCGGGCTGACGCTGGTCACCGGCACCGGCGAGGTGCTGCGCTGCTCGGCCGAGGAGAACCGCGACGTCTTCGACGCCGCCCGGGTCGGGCTCGGCGCGGTGGGCGTGCTGGTCGAGGTCACGCTGCGCTGCGTGGACGCCTTCGTACTGCGCGCGCACGAACGCCCGGCCCCGCTCGCCGAAGTGCTCGACGACCTGCCCGGCCTGTACGAGGCGCACGACCACGCCGAGTTCTACTGGTTCCCGTACACCGACCGGGTGCAGGTCAAGACCAACGACCGGGTACCCGCCGACGACCAGCCACTGCCCGGCTGGCGCGGCTGGCTGGACGACGAGTTCCTCTCCAACACCGTCTTCGCCGGCGCCTGCCGCCTCGGCCGCGCCGTACCCGCCCTCGCACCCCGGATCAGCGCCGTCTCCGCCCGCGCGCTCACCGAACGCACCTACACCGGCCGCTCCGACCGCGTGTTCTGCACGCCGCGCCGGGTCCGCTTCGTGGAGATGGAGTACGGGCTGCCGCGCGAGGCGCTGCCCACCGCGCTGGCCGAGCTGCGCCGGATCGTGGACCGGCTGCCGTTCAAGGTGCTGTTCCCGGTCGAGGTGCGGTTCACCGCCGCCGACGACATCTGGCTGTCCCACTCGTACGGGCGCGACTCCGCGTACATCGCCGTGCACCAGTACGTGGGCATGCCGTACGAGCCGTACTTCCGCGCGTTCGAGCAGGTGGCGACGGAGTTGGGCGGCCGCCCGCACTGGGGCAAGCTGCACTGGCGCGACGCGGAGTCACTGGCCACCGCCTACCCGAGATTCGCGGACTTCCAGTCCGTCCGCTCCCGCCTGGACCCGTCCCGCATCTTCCAGAACCCCTACTTGAGCCAGGTCCTGGGCGCCTGAAGATCTTGGTACGGGGGCGCCCCTTGAAGGGCGTTCCCGTACCAAGATCTCGGCGGCTGTCCACAGGGGCAGCAGGGACGACGGGACAGCGGTGGGATTCATGTGTGGAGATGCCGGGGGATGACGCGGACGAGTTGAGCTGGTTGCTGTTCCATCAGGAACGGGTGCTCGAAGCGACGCAGGCTCGACGGTTCCTGTCCGAGAAGGCGATCCGGCACCGGCTGGGCAGCGGGCGCTGGCGGCAGGCGCACCGGCGCGTCTACGTCACCCACAACGGGCCGGTGGGTCCGAAGGAGTGGCGTTGGGTGGCGGTGCTCGCGGCGGGACCGGCAGCGACGCTGGGTGGACTCACCGCGGCCCAGGCATGGGGCCTGCGGCGCTACGAGAGCCGGCTGGTGCATCTGCTGCTGCCGGCCCGGCATCAGACGCGAACCCTGCCACCGGGTGTGCGGATCCATCGCACCACCGCACTGCCGCCGGAGGACGTGCTGGACGTCGGCAAGCCCCGCCGGACCATGCCGGCCCGCTCGCTCGTCGACGCGGCACAGTGGGCGACGACCGACGAGGAGGCACGGGCTGTCATCGCGGCAGGCTTCCAGCAACGCCTGGTCTGCGGCGACGACCTGCATCGGGTGCTGGAGCGGCTCCCTCGCGCACGTCGGCGCCGGCTGATCCTGGCGACCGCCACGGACGCGGCCGGCGGCGCTCACTCCCTCGCCGAAATCGACTTCCTCGATCTCGTCCGGCGGGCCGGGCTACCCGAACCGTCCCTCCAGGTCGTCCGGCGTGACGCCACCGGGCGGCGGCGCTACCTGGACGTCTGGTTCGAGCGGTGGCGGGTGCACATCGAGATCGACGGTGGGCAGCACCTCGACCCGAAGACCGCCTGGGCGGACATGCAGCGGCAGAACGACGTCTGGACCACCGGTGACCGGGTCCTGCGCTTCCCCGCCTGGGCCGTCCGCAACGACCCCACCCGCGTGATCACCCAGTTGCGTGCCGCCCTGCGATACGCAGGCTGGCCCGGCTGAGATCTTGGTACGGATTCGCCCCTCCACGGGCGTTTCCGTACCAAGATCACTCCTTCGGCGTTGAGGTCGCCTTCTTGGGAGCGGCCTTCTTCGCGGGAGTCTTCTTCGCCGCCGTCGCCTTGGCGGCCGTCGTCTTCTTCGCCGCGGCCGTCGTCTTCTTCGCCGTCGTCTTCTTCGCCGGAGCGGCCTTCTTCGCGGCCTTCTTCTTCGGCGCCGGACCCTTCGCGCGCTTCTCGGCCAGCATCTCCGACGCCTGCTCCAGCGTCAGCTCCTCCGGCGTCTGCCCGCGCCGCAGCGACGCGTTGAACTCGCCGTCGGTCACGTACGGCCCGAAGCGCCCGTCCTTGATCACCAGCGGCTTCTCGGTGAGCGGGTCGTTGCCCATCTCCCGCAGCGGCGGCGCGGCGGCCCGGCGCTGGCGCGTCTTCGGGGCGGCCAGCAACGCCAGCGCCTCGTCCAGCGTGACGGTGAACATCTTGTCTTCGGAGTCCAGCGAGCGGAACTCGTCACCGCGCTTGACGTACGGGCCGTAGCGGCCGTTGTTGGCGACCACCTCGGCGCCGTCCGGGGCCACCCCGATCAGCCGGGGCAGGCTGAGCAGTCGGAGCGCCTCGTCCAGGGTGAGGCTGTCCGGCGTCTGCGAGCGCAGCAGCGAGGACTTGCGCTCGCCGCTGGCCACGTACGGGCCGAACCGGCCGGACTTGAGCACGATCGGCTCGCCGGTCGACGGGTCGTCGCCGAGCTTGCGCTCGCCGCCGCCGCCGAGGAACAGCTCGTGCACCTTCTCCGGGGTCAGCTCGTCGGGGGCCAGGCCCTCCGGGATCGGCGCCCGGTCGCCCTGCGAGCCGCCCTCCTCGCCCTCACCGGAGGGCGTGGCCTGCTCGCCGCCCGGCAGTTCGCGCTGCAGGTACGGCCCGTACCGGCCGACCCGGACGACGACCTCGCGGCCCTCGTCGTCGGTGAACAGCGGGATGGAGTTGACGCTGCGCGCGTCGATCTCGCTGAGGTTCTCGGTGACCAGCTTCTTCAGGCCACCGGCGTGCGCGATGGCCTGGTCGCCGGTGCCGTTGGTGCTGCCGAAGTAGAAGGAGGTGAGGAAGTCGACGGCGGCGTGGTCACCACCGGCGATCTCGTCCAGCTCGTTCTCCATGCTGGCGGTGAAGTCGTAGTCGATCAGGCGCGGGTAGTGCCGCTCCATCAGCCCGATCACCGCGAACGCCAGGAACGACGGGATCATCGCCTGGCCGCGCTTCACCACGTACCCGCGGTCCTGGATCGTCTGCATGATCGACGCGTACGTGGAGGGCCGGCCGATGCCCAGCTCTTCGAGCGCCTTGACCAGCGACGCCTCGGTGTAGCGGGAGGGCGGCTGGGTGTGGTGGCCCTGCGCGGCCAGCTCGTCGGCGGTCAGCGGCTGGTCCTTGACCAGCGTGGGCAGCCGCCGCTCGGCGTCCTCGGCCTCGGCGTTCTCGTCGTCGCTGGACTCGACGTACGCGCGCAGGAAGCCCGGGTCGGTGATGGTCTTGCCGGTCGCGCCGAAGTCGGCCTCCTCCTGGGCGGAGGAGACGGCGCGGATGCGCACCGACACGCTGGAGCCGACCGCGTCGGTCATCTGCGAGGCGATGGTGCGCCGCCAGATCAGCTCGTAGAGCTTGAACTCCTCGGCGGACAGCTCCTTGGCCACCTCGCCCGGGGTGCGGAAGTTGTCGCCCGCGGGGCGGATCGCCTCGTGCGCCTCCTGCGCGTTCTTCACCTTGCCGGTGTAGCGGCGCGGCTCCGGCGGCACGCTGCGCTCGCCGTACAGCTCGACGATCTGCCGGCGGGCGGCCGCGATGGCCGTCTCGGACAGGTTCACCGAGTCGGTACGCATGTAGGTGATGTAGCCGTTCTCGTACAGGCGCTGCGCGGTGCGCATCGTCTGCTGCGACGAGAACCGCATCTTGCGGGCCGCCTCCTGCTGGAGCGTGGAGGTGATGAACGGCGCGTACGGGCGGCGGCGGTAGGGCTTCTCCTCGACCCGGGTGACGGTGAACGGCCGGTCGGCCAGACGGGCGGCCAGCCCTCGGGCGCCACCCTCGTCGAGATGCACCACGCCCGCGCCGGGCCGCACCCGGCCGGTGGTCGGCTCGAAGTCCTTGCCGGTGGCGATCCGGTCACCGTTGAGCGCGACGAGCGTGGCGTTGAACGTTCGCGGGCCCTCGCCCGGCTTCGCCACGGCGAGCGTGGCCAGGATGTCCCAGTACTCGGCGGTGCGGAACGCCATCCGCTGGCGCTCCCGCTCGACCACGATCCGCGTCGCCACCGACTGCACCCGGCCCGCCGACAGCTTCGGCATGACCTTCTTCCACAGCACCGGCGAGACCTCGTAGCCGTAGAGGCGGTCGAGGATGCGTCGCGCCTCCTGGGCGTCGACCAGGTCGCGGTCGATCTCCCGGGGGTTCGCCACGGCGGCCTGGATGGCCGGCTTGGTGATCTCGTGGAAGACCATCCGCTTGACCGGCACCTTGGGCTTGAGCGTCTCCACCAGGTGCCAGGCGATGGCCTCGCCCTCGCGGTCCTCGTCCGTCGCCAGGAAGATCTCGTCGACCTCCTTGGCCAGCTTCACCAGCTTGCTGATCTGCTGCTTACGGTCGGGCGACACCACGTAGAGGGCGTGGAAGCCGTTGTCGACGTCGACGCCGAGGCGCGCCCAGGGCTCACCCTTGTACTTCGCCGGGACGTCGGCGGCGTTGCGGGGCAGGTCCCGGACGTGGCCGAAGCTGGCCTCCACGACGTACCCCGGGCCGAGGTAGCCCGAGATCGTCTTGGCCTTCGCCGGTGACTCGACGATGACCAGACGGGTGGTTCCAGCGTTGCTCGGCACGTCTCTCCCCGACCTCACTCCTACGCCATGCCCGCTTCGGGCCGTGTTGCGCCACCCGGACCACAGGCGGTCCGGATGTCCAACGTAACGCGCCGTCCGCGTTCCGGGTTTCGTGGGCGGCAAACGGGCCGCCCTCCCGGCGACCGCCGGCCGCACCCTGCCGGACGGCGTCACGGTACACCGTGGGTAGGGCGACAGGCGGGTCACTGTGACGATCGCGTACCCCCGGCGGAGCCCTCGCCGGGTGTCCGGCTTCGGACAGCGGCGGTCAGCTCCGCGGCCCCGGCCAGTCCGTCACCGGCGCCGCCGCCGGCCGTTCCCCCACCAGCTCCGCGAGCCGCGACATCCGCCGTCCGCCGATCCGGAACGCGGGCCCGCCCTCGTCCGGCTCGACGAACGCGGCCGGCAGGCCCACCGCCGCCAGCGCGGCGCGGACCACCGGCCAGGACTGCTCGTCGGCCGGTCCGAGCCGCAGCCGGAATCCGGCCGGCTCGGCCGTGCCTGCGGCCGCCGCCCAGAGCCGCAGCCGCCGCCCGTCCAGGTGGAAGCGGGCCGGTGGCCGCTTCACCGCGCCGCGCAGCCAGGCCCGCGCGAGCGGCGCCAGCATGCTCGTGTACGCGGTGCGCACCCGGTGCCGCCCGTCCTCGGTCGGCTCCCAGCTCGCCGGCACGCCCCGGGCGCTCAGCTCCGCCACCAGCACGTGCACCCGCCAGGCGGCGTCGACCACCACGGAGATCCGGGCCGTGCCACCCATCCGCCCCACCTCACCCGGCCCGGCGAGCAGGCCGGCGAGATCCGCCAGCGAGGGATCGGCCGCCTCGGTGGAGAACAGCGAGGGCTGGCGGGCCGGTTTCGGGGTGGGAGGGGTCAGCGACACTCCGGGACCTCGTCGAAGGCCTCTTTCAGCTCGGTCGAGTTGAGCTTGCTGGTGTCCAGCGCGCTCGCGTCGTACTCCTTGTTGAGCGTGTCCACGGCGGCGCGCACGCCGTCGTAGAACGGACCGGCCTGGGCGGTGTCGAGCCGGTCGACGGTGTCCCGGGCCCGGCCGTACGCGTCGCGCATCTTGCTCAGCGACCCCAGGAACCCGGCGGACACCTCTTCGCCGCGCTCGACCTCGGGCACGCCCGCCTCCTCGACCTTGCGCCGGGCCGTCTCGCTGGCCTGCTCGGCGCCGGCGAAGAGCCGGACCAGGTTCTCCTTGGCCTGCGGCGGAGTGGTCTGCGCGGTCATCTGCTGCTGGGTGCTGCTGGTCAGCTTCGAGATCTCCGCGCGCCACGGGGTCAGCGCCTGGCACACCGACGCGGCCCAGACCCGGGGGCTGGGGCCGCCGCCGCACCCGGTGACGACGAGGACCAGCGTGGCCAGGACCACCGTGAGCTTTCCGGCGGTTGCCGCCCGGCGCGTACGCATGCGAAGCAGCGTACGACCTCCGGGCCGAACCGCCACCGGTCAGGTTTGCCGGGCACGGGGTTCCCGGCCGGCCGGGGCCGGCCGGGAACCGTCGCGTGCGATCAGGCGTTCACCGTCTCCGGACGCTGGTCCGGGGTGCCGGCATCGCTGTCCTCGTCGGTCATCGCCACACCCTTGCGCTTGCTGAACACCACGGCCGCCGCGATGATCAACGCGGCCACCACGGCGATCGTGATGCGCAGCGCCGGGTTCTTGTCGTCGCCCACGCTCCAGGCCACCACGGCCGGGGCGATCAGCAGCGAGACCAAGTTCATCACCTTGAGCAGCGGGTTGATCGCCGGACCGGCGGTGTCCTTGAACGGGTCGCCGACGGTGTCGCCGATGACTGTGGCGGCGTGCGCGTCGGAGCCCTTGCCGCCGTACGCGCCGTCCTCCACCAGCTTCTTGGCGTTGTCCCAGGCGCCACCGGAGTTGGCCAGGAACACCGCCATCAGCGTGCCCGCGCCGATCGCGCCGGCCAGGTACGCGGCCAGCGCGCCCGGGCCGAGGCCGAAGCCGACAGCGATCGGGGCCAGGATGGCCAGCAGACCGGGGGTCATCAGCTCGCGCTGCGCGTCCCGGGTGCAGATGTCCACGACCTTGCCGTACTCGGGCCGCTGGGTGCGGTCCATGATGCCCGGCATCTCGCGGAACTGTCGGCGTACCTCCATCACCACGGCGCCGGCCGAGCGGGAGACCGCGTTGATGGCCAGGCCGGAGAAGAGGAACACCACAGCGGCGCCGATGATCAGGCCGACCAGGTTGCGCGGGTTGGACACGTTGAGCGAGTTGAGGATCTCGCTGCCCACGTCGTTCACGCCCGCGTCCTCGTAGGCGGAGCGCAGCGTGTCGGTGTACGAGCCGAACAGCGCCGTCGCGGCCAGCACCGCGGTGGCGATCGCGATGCCCTTGGTGATCGCCTTGGTGGTGTTGCCGACGGCGTCCAGCTCGGTGAGCGTCCGCGCGCCGTGCTCGTCGATGTCGCCGGACATCTCGGCCACGCCCTGCGCGTTGTCGGAGATCGGGCCGAACGTGTCCATCGCGACGATGACGCCGACTGTGGTGAGCAGGCCGGTGCCGGCCAGCGCGACGGCGAACAGCGACAGCGTGATCGAGCTGCCGCCGAGCAGGAACGCGCCGAAGACACCGGCGCCGATCAGCAGCGCCGAGTAGACGGCCGACTCCAGGCCGACGCTGATGCCGGCGAGGATGACGGTGGCCGCGCCGGTCTGCGAGCTCTTGCCGATGTCCTGCACCGGGCGCCGGTTGGTCTCGGTGAAGTAGCCGGTCAGCGCCTGGATCGCGGCGGCCAGCACGATGCCGATCACCACCGCGCCGATGGCCACCAGCCGCGGGTTGCGGTCGACGTCGGTCAGCCCGCCCTCCAGCTCGGCGAACGTGGCCGGCAGGTACGCGAACGCGGCGATCGCGACGAGCACCGCGGCGAGCAGCGCGGACAAATAGAAGGCCCGGTTGATCGCGGTCAGGCCGTTGCGGTCGCTGACGCGCAGCCGGGTGATGAAGACGCCGACGATCGCGACCAGCACGCCGATGGTGGAGATGATCAGCGGGAAGACCAGGCCGGTCTCGCCGAACGCGGCCCGGCCCAGGATCAGCGCCGCGACGAGCGTGACCGCGTACGACTCGAACAGGTCGGCGGCCATGCCGGCGCAGTCGCCGACGTTGTCGCCCACGTTGTCGGCGATGGTGGCGGCGTTGCGCGGGTCGTCCTCCGGGATGCCCTGCTCGACCTTGCCGACCAGGTCGGCGCCGACGTCGGCGGCCTTGGTGAAGATGCCGCCGCCGACCCGCATGAACATGGCGAGCAGCGCGGCGCCGAAGCCGAAGCCCTCCAGCACGGTCGGGGCGTCACCCCGGAAGATCAGCACGACCAGCGCCGCGCCGAACAGGCCGAGGCCGACGGTGAGGAAGCCGACCACACCGCCGGTGCGGAAGGCGATCTTCATGGCGGCCTCCCGCCCGCCTTCTCGCTCCCGCGCGGCAGCCGCCACCCGCAGGTTGGCGCGGGTCGCCAGCCACATGCCGGCGCCGCCGATGAACGCGCTGAACAGCGCACCCACCACGAAGAACGCCGAGCGGCCGAGCTTCACCAGGGTTTCGTTGCCGTCGGTGTCGTGCACCGGCAGCAGGAACAGCAGCACGACGGCGATCACCACGAAGATCGCCAGCGTGCGGAACTGCCGCAGCAGGTACGCCGACGCGCCCTCCTGCACCGCGCCGGAGATCTCCTGCATGTTTGTGGTTCCCTTACCGGCCGCCAGGACCGCCCTGGTGAGGGCGGCCGCGAAGACGAGCGCCACCAGCGCGATGACCGCGGCGATGACGACGTACGTCACGTTGGCTCCGGTAAGGGACAGTGCGCCGCCGTCGGCGGCCAAGGTCCCGGACATCTATGTCCTCCTGTACCGAACAACTCGCGCCGGCTCGTGGAGACGCACGGGCCGACGCCTGGATGCGGACTCGCAAGCGCGCGCCAACCCACCCCGGCGGACCAGCGATGAACTCCCGTTCCCGCTGGCTACGGGATGGGATCACTTGCTGACAACCCGCGTACTGTAGCCCTCCGGCGTGGCGAGGGTCACACCGAGGGGGCACCGTGTCTCGATGATCTTCGTAACTGTGTTATGCGAAGAAATCTGATATATGGCGCGACCAATACGACGAGGCCGCGCTCCCCCTTCGGGGAACGCGGCCTGCGTGTGCGAATCGGGTCAGGCGCGACCGGCCGGCCAGGACATCCGCACCTCGGTGCCGACGCCGTCGTCGACCGGGCGGACCTGGAGGTCCTCCACGAAACCGGCGAGCAGCGCGAAGCCCACCCCGGTGGTGAGCGCGTCCTCGCTCAGCGACTCCTTGGCCAGCTCGTCCGGGCCGAGCGCGGCCAGGCCGAGGCCCGCCTCGATCGGGGCCCGGTCCACCACCCGGACCGTGTAGCCGCCGCCGTCGGACATCTCCACGTACACCGGGTCGGCCAGGCCGTACTGCCGGTGCAGCGCGACCGCCCGGGTGCACGCCTCACCGATGGCCAGGCGCACCTCGTCCAGCAGGTCCTCGCGTACGCCGGCCCGCCGGGCCACCGCGACGCCGACCAGGCGGGCGGTGCGCACGTGCACCGGGGCCGGAGAGAAGGACAGCTTGACGGTCGCCATCACGCGCCGGTGGAGTCGGCGGCGATGGCCGCGTCGACCGTCGGATGCAGCGGGAAGACCTGGTCCAGGGCGGTGATCCGGAAGATCTTGAGCAGCGGCTCCTTGTCGCAGACCAGCGCGAAGGAACCACCGGCCGAGCGCAGCCGCTTGAGCGCGCCGACGAGCACACCCAGCCCGGTCGAGTCGAGGAAGTCCACCCGGCCGAGGTCGACCACCACGTGGCGGGCCCCGCCGTCGATCAGCTCCAGGAGCCGTTCCCGCAGGCGGGGGGCGGTGTAGACATCCACCTCACCACCGACCTCGAGCACCGTGTGCTCCCCCACGGCGCGGGTCGCCAGCGACAGCTCCATCGGCCCCTCCTCGGTAAACTCTCCTGGGCATCTAACCATCCCCCCGTGCGGCCCCCTCGGGTCACCGCCGGAGCTGTTCCCTTACCCCCACCCTGCGGTTTCCAATTCCGAACACCAGTGCGAGAGTGCAGGACGTGACCGACCACAGCCCCGGCCCACGGCGTGCGCCGGGCGAGCTGCTGCGCCGGCTGCGGCTGCGGCACGCCACCGACCCGGTCACCCACGTCGAGCGCGTCCCGGCCCGCGCCGGCGAGCCGGTCGGGTGGCCCGGCTGGGCCCCTGAGGAACTGCGGGCGGCGTTCGCGCGGCGCGGCGTCACCGCCCCGTGGCGGCACCAGGCCGAGGCCGCCGAGCTGGCGTACGCGGGCCGGCACGTCGTGGTCGCCACCGGGACGGCGTCCGGCAAGTCCCTGGCGTACCAGCTTCCCGCGCTGAGCGCGCTGCTCGCCGACCCGCGCGCCACTGTGCTCTACCTGGCGCCGACCAAGGCGCTCGCCGCCGACCAGCTCCGCGCCGTCGCCGGTCTCGAACTCGACGGGGTACGCCCCGCCACCTACGACGGCGACACGCCGCGCGCCGAGCGGGAGTGGATCCGCCGGCACTCCCGGTTCGTGCTGACCAACCCGGACATGCTGCACCACGGCATCCTGCCCGGGCACGCCCACTGGTCCGGGTTCCTGCGCCGCCTCGCGTACGTGGTGGTCGACGAGTGCCACACCTACCGGGGCGTCTTCGGGTCACACGTCGCGCACGTCCTGCGGCGGTTGCGGCGGCAGTGCGCCCGCTTCGGGCGTACCCCCGTGTTTCTCCTGGCCTCGGCGACGTCGGGTGACCCGGCGACGGCGGCCGGGCGGCTCACCGGCCTGCCCGTCACCGCCGTCACCGAGGACACCTCGCCGCGCGGCGGGGTGACGTTCGCGCTCTGGGAGCCGCCGCTGCTGCCGCCCACCGACTCGGCTCCCGACGCCGACCTCGTCCAGGTCCGGCGCTCCGCGCTGCGGGAGACCGCGGACCTGCTCGCCGACAGCGTGGTCGAGGGGGTACGCACGCTCGCGTTCGTGCGGTCCCGCCGGGGCGCCGAGGTGGTCGCCGCGAACGCCCGGCGGGCGCTGGACGAGGCGGTGCCCGGGCTCGGTGACCGGGTGGCCGCCTACCGGGCCGGCTACCTGCGCGAGGAGCGCCGCGAGCTGGAACGGGCGCTGCTGCACGGCGACCTGCTCGGGCTGGCCTCCACCAACGCGCTCGAACTCGGCGTCGACCTGGTCGGGCTGGACGCGGTGCTGATCTGCGGCTGGCCCGGCACCCGCGCGTCGCTGTGGCAGCAGGCCGGGCGGGCCGGGCGCTCCGGCGACGAGGCGCTCGCGGTGCTGGTGGCCCGGGACGACCCGCTCGACACCTACCTGGTGCACCACCCGGAGGCGCTGTTCGGGCGGCCGGTCGAGGCCACTGTGCTCGACCCGGCCAACCCGTACGTGCTCGCGCCGCAGCTCGCCTGCGCCGCCCACGAGTCCCCGCTCACCCGGGCCGACCTGGACCTCTTCGGGGAGGGCGCGAAGGAGGCGGTGGACTCGCTGGTCGAGGCGGGGGCGCTGCGGCAGCGGCCCACCGGCTGGTACTGGCGGCACCGGGAACGCCCCGAGGTCGACCTGCGCGGCGAGGGCGGCGCCCCGGTGTGCGTGGTTGAGGAGTCCACCGGCCGGCTGCTCGGCACCGTCGACGGCGGGTCGGCGCACTTCCTGCTGCACACCGGCGCGGTCTACCTGCACCAGGGCGTCTCGTACGTGGTCGACTCCCTCGACCTGGCCGACGGGTGCGCGCTCGTGCACGCCGAGGAGCCGGACTGGTCCACCCACGCCCGCGACGTCACCTCGCTGTCGGTGGTGTCGGTCCGCTCGTACGTGGACGCCGGACCGGTCGGGCTGTTCCTCGGCGAGGTGGACGTGACCAGCCAGGTGGTGTCGTACCAGCGGCGGCGCATCGCCACCGGCGAGGTGATCGACACCCGCCCGCTGGACCTGCCGGCCCGGGAACTGCGCACCGTCGCGGTGTGGTTCACGCTCTCCCCCGAGTCGCTGACCGCCGCCGGTGTCGAGGCGGCGGACGTGCCGGGCGCGCTGCACGCCGCCGAGCACGCCGCGATCGGCCTGCTGCCGCTGATGGCGACCTGCGACAGGTGGGACATCGGCGGACTGTCGACCGCGCTGCACCCGGACACCGAGGCGCCCACCGTCTTCGTCTACGACGGTCACCCCGGCGGCGCGGGTTTCGCCGAGCGGGCGTACGGCACCGCCGCCGCCTGGTTGCGCGCCACCCGGGACGCGATCGCCGAGTGCGGGTGCGAGACCGGGTGCCCGTCGTGCGTCCAGTCCCCGAAGTGCGGCAACGGCAACAACCCACTGGCCAAGGCGGAGGCCGTGAAGGTCCTCGACGTGGTGCTGACCAACCTCGCCACGGCCAGCGGCGAGGCGGCGGAGGCCGAACCGGGTGCCGGCCCGGAGGCGGGCGCCGGCCCGGAGGCGGGCGGCCCGGAGCGCGGCGAGGTGTTGCCCCGGCAGGACGACCGGGCGGCCCGCCCAGCTCAGGCGGCCGGTGCCCCACCCGCCTGACCGCACCGGGCCGGTTGGGGCTGCCCGCCGCCACTTCGGGGAGGTTGCGGTATCGACAGGTGCTGGACCCCGCCACTTCCCCGAACTGGTGTCGATCAAGCTGGGCCGTGCGGCTCCGCGGGTGCCCAGGTGTCTGGTTGGTGGGACGGGTGCATGAGGGTAGGGCCGTCGGGGCATTGATGTATGGGAGCGCTTCCATGCATCATTTCCGGTAGCGCGCAGGTGACCCGAGACCCGTCCCGCCGGAGGTGCCGCCGTGGCCGACACGATCGCCGAGACCGTCGATCTGCTCTACACCATCGACCAGGAAAACCTCACGCCCGACCAGCAGATAGCGCTGGGCACCGCGATGGCCACGCTCGCCCAGGCGGAACGGCTGGAGCAGATCAACGAGCGTCTGCGCGGCATCCATCAGGTGCTGAACAGCTGGGCGATGAAGGCCACGGTCGACGGCGGCCGCTGACCTTGCTGACCGAGCGCCTCGCCCGGCACGCCGACGTCGCGGTGTGTGGGTGCGCTCGGGCGAGCGGTCGTCGGCCCGCTGTGCAAGACTCCGGCGACCCCTCGAAGGAGAGCCCATGTCGCCCGACAACCTGCAGGCCCAGCACCGGTTCATCATCCGTCAGCGACTCCGGATGATGGTCAACCAGTACGAGGTGCACTCGGTGGCGCCCGACGGCTCCGAGGGTGGGCTGCTCGCGTTCGCGCAGCAGAAGCGGCTCGCCTTCAAGGAGCAGGTGACCATCTACACCGACGACTCCAAGCAGTACCCCCTTCTCGGCTTCAAGGCCCGTCAGCGGCTCGACCTCGGTGCCACCTACGACGTGACCGATCACGCGGGCAACCCCATCGGGCTGTTCCGCAAGGACTTCGCCCAGTCGTTGCTGCGCTCGACGTGGCACGTCGAGCAGCCCGGCCTGCCGCCCGCCACCGGGCAGGAGCGCAGCCTGCCGGTGGCGCTGCTGCGCCGGTTCGTCGACTCGCTCTCCTGGCTGCCGTACCACTTCGACTTCATGGCCGGCGGCCAGCCGGTGTTCTCGGTCGACCGGAAGTGGGGTCTGCGGGACCGGTACAACGTGGAGATCCAGCACCCGCAGATCGACCGTCGGCTGGTGATCGCCATGGCGGTCGGACTGGACGCCCTCCAGTCCCGCTGACCTGGGTCGGCGGCTCGCATCGGCCGAGCCGGGTTCCGGACTCGTCCCGGCTTGGTCCCTGCTCCGGGTCCCGGCCCGGCTTCCGGTTCCGGCTCGGCTTCGGTTCCGTCGGCTTCCGTCGTCAGGATCGTCCCGGGCCGGCCCGGGACGTCGCGGTGGCGTCCCGGGTCAGGTTCGGCAGCGGTGCGACACGTACCCGTGCCGTGACGATCAGATCCAGTCCGTCGACGAGGCAGCCGGTCATCCGGCCGCCGTTGGCCGAGACCAGGTCGGCGGCGCGAGCGCAGGCGGCATCGGCGCCGTCGAGCACCTGGGCGGCACCCGCCAGCGCCCCGAAGTCCGCCGCGTTGCGGGCCTGATGCCGTGCGCACCGGGCCGCCCCGAGCGCGGCGCCGAACACCCCGACCAGCACGAACACCAACCCGATCGCGAGCAGGCAGACCGTGGCCCCGCCCCGGTCGGCCTGAGGCGTACCGCCGGCTGGCTTCCTGCGCTCCCCGCTCTCCACGGGCACGCCGGCTCTCACGGCACCGGGCCCGGCGCGCCGGGTTCCACGGCGGCCACCGCCTCCCCCGACACGACCAGGCGAGGCAGCCGAGCACCGAACGTCCGGACCGGCGCCCGTACCGTCGCCGTGACCCGATCACCGGACACCGTCACGGCCACCTCGGCGCCCTCGGGGGCGTACCGGGTTCCGGTGACGGTGCCGGGCTCGCCCCGGGCCGCGGCGAGAGCCGCCTCCCGGGCCGCGTCGACACACGCGACCCGGGTGCCCACCGCGTTCACCGCGGTCAGCCCGGCGACGAGGAGCAGCATGAGCGCCGGCAGGCCGGCCGCCAACTCGGCGGTGAAGGAACCCCGCTCGCACGCGACCCGCGAGCGCCACCGGCGCCACACCGCCCCGGCCCGGGTGCCGACGAAGGCCCGGGTCAGGCAGGGCTCAGCCGACACGTCGAGCGGGACCGCGGGTTCGTGGAGCCACCGACCACGACGGCCGGCCCGCCGGCGCGCGATCACTTCAGGGCCCGGTCGATCACGGCGGTCAGCGCGGACTGCACGTTGCCGGAGGTGAGCACCTTCAGCAGGATCCCGGCGAAGGCGACCGCGGCGAGGGTGCCCACTGCGTACTCGGCGGTGTTCATACCGGCGTCACCCCGCAGGCGGGTGAGGAGCTTGCGCATTCGTACGTCCCTTCTCGATGGTTCACAGCACGTCGCCGAGAACAGCGACGATCACCGGCACCAGACCGGCGAGAATGAAGGCGGGCAGGAAGCACAGCCCGAGCGGCAGCACGATGAGCACCCCCGCGCGGCGGGCCGTTGCCTCGGCCGCGGTCGACCGCTCGGCACGCAGGTCGTCGGCGAGCCGGGTCAGCGCGCGGGCCAGTGCGGCACCGCTGTTCGACGAGCGGACCGCCGCCGCGACCACGGGTTCGGCCCCGGTGACGCCGTCCAGGTGCGCCCACGCTTCACCGGGGCTCCCACCGAGCCGTAGCGTCCGGCCGACCCGGCCGAGCCGGTCCGCGAGTGGCCCGCCGAGCGCCTCGGCGACGGCGATCACCGAGCGGTCGACCGGCGCCCCAGCCCGCAGCGCGGCGGCCAGCAGATCCGCTGCCAGCGGCAGGTCGGCGGTCTCCCGCAGCCGCCGTTCCCGGGCTGCGCGCGGCTCGATCCGGCGTAGCAGACGGTCGGCGGCGACACCGGCCGGCAGCCCGAGGAACACGCCCGTCACCCCGCCGACGACCACCGCCACCGCGATCCCGGCCAGCGTTGCGCCGAGGCGTATCCGGTCCGGGAACCACGCCGGGCGGCCCGGTCGCGGCGCCGGGACGAGACGGCGCAGCCTCCGTGCCGGGCGGACGGCCGGACCGGCGACGACCAGGAGCAACGCGGCGCCGCCGAGACAGACGGCGGCCAGCACCTGCCGTGACATCAGGCGGCCCGCCCGGGCGTGACGCCAAGCCGCTCGGCCCAGAGCAAACCGCCCACCTGCAACACGACAGCCGCCACCGCGCTGCCGGCACCCACCGGCGTGTGCAGGAGCACCTCCACCGGATCCACCCCGATGCCGTAGCCGAGACCGATCCCGCCGAGCGGCAGCGCGGCGAGCAGCCACGCGGTCGCCCGCGCCCCGGCAGCCTGGGCGGCGGCAGCGGCGAGGCCTCGGTCGGCGGCGCGGGCGTCGGCCTCGATCCGTTCCAGCAGATCGGCCAGCGGCGCACCCGTCTGGTCGGCCAGCTTCCCTGCTGCACGGGCCAGCCGCGCGACGCGTCCCGGGCCGTCGTCGACACCGTTGCCGGAGGGCAGCCCGGCCCGCAGGTCGGCGGCCACGGCGGCGAGGCGGTCGAGATCGCGGCGGTGCGCGAGGGTGGCCAACCGGTGGGTACGCCGGCGCAGCACCGCCCGGGCCGCGAGCACGGCGTAGGTGGCGAGCACTACGGCTGCCACCGGTCCGCCGAGCAGCGCCCCGGTCACCGCACCACACAGCGCCGCCACCGGCAGTACGCGCCCGGCGGAGAGCGCCAGCGCAGGAGCCGACGCCGGAGAGGATGTCACCGGCACCGACACGAGGTCCGTCCATCGCCTTACCTGATGCCCGGCACCCGGTCGACGCCGTTCCCTGTCCCGGCCGGGCGGACGGGCGGACGCCCTCGGCCCGGAGTCGAGCGGACGTCGTGGCGGTTCCGGGGATGCTGGACGCGCACCCGTCACCCGCTCGCCCGGGGTGCCCGCACCACCCAGGACCGCCAGGCGCCGGGCGCGACCGGCGCGGACCGGCCAGGCGACGGCGACCGCCGCGGCGGCCAGAAGCAGGACCGCCGGCCAGAGGTGGCCGGTCACGACGGTTCCGCCGGGGTGGGCCACGCCGCCTGGAGGATCGGCGGCACCGGTGCTCCCCGCTCCCGCAGCAGGCCGGCGAGCAGCTGGGCCGCCGGGGCGAGACCCCGGCCGCGCGCCCAGGCCGGGACCACTGTGACCACCCGGTCGGGTCCGTCGGGCAGCAGCAGGCCGATGGAGTCCAGTACGCGCCCCTCGCCGGTGCGGCGGAGTTGGAGGACGACCTGCAACGCGGCGGCGACCTGCGCGTGCAGTGCGAGCCGGGGCAGGCCGCCGAGCATCCCGAGCGCCTCCAGCCGGGCCGGAACGTCGGCCGGGGCGTTCGCGTGCAGCGTTCCCGCCCCGCCGTCGTGGCCGGTGTTCAACGCCGCGAGCAGGTCGACCACCTCGGCGCCCCGGCACTCGCCCACGACCAGCCGGTCCGGCCGCATCCGCAGCGCCTGCCGGACCAGATCGCCGAGCCCGACGGCACCGGCGCCCTCGACGTTCGCCGTCCGCGCCTGCAGGCCGATCACATGCGGGTGCACCGGACGCAGCTCGGCGGCGTCCTCCACCAGCACGATCCGCTCGGTGCCGGGCACCAGCCCGAGCAGCGTGTTGAGCAGCGTCGTCTTGCCGGAGCCCGTGCCGCCGCTGACCAGGTACGCGAGGCGGGCCGCCACGAGTGCGGCGAGCAGCGGCGCGATCGGCCGGGGCACTGTGCCCCGCTCGACGAGTTCGTCGAGGGTGAACGGCCGCTGCCGGAAGGTACGCAGCGACAGGTAGGGCCCGTCGGTCGCCACCGGAGGCAGCACCGCGTGCAGCCGGGTGCCGTCGGGCAACCGCGCGTCGGCGTACGGCGAGGCGTCGTCCAGCCGGCGACCGGCCGCCGCGGTGAGGCGCTGCGCCAACCGGCGTACGTCGTCGAGCGTGCCCAGCGGCACGGCGACCTGACGCAGGCCCCGCCCCCGGTCGACCCAGACCCGAACGCCGTTCACCAGTACGTCGGTGACCTGCGGATCGGCCAGCAGCGGCGCCAGTGGACCGGCACCGACCAGGTCGTCGTGCACCCGGTCGGCGATCCGCAGCAGCGTGGTGTCACCGAGCACCGCCGTCGCCGGTTCGGCGCGTACCGCGGAGACGATCGCCGCCGGTGTGACCGGTGTGGCCTCGGCGGCGAACCGGTGCCGGACCCGGGCGGCCAGCTCTCCCGGGCCGGTCATGCCGCACCCGCGGCCGACGACCCGACCAGCTCGTCCACGATCCGCTGGCACAGCGCGGCGAGCGGCCCCTTCCCGCTCGCGCCCGGTGCCTCGCCCCGCTCCAGTCCGCGGCACAGCCCCGGCTCGGGTCGCAGCGTGCCGGCGAGCGGCAGCCCCAGCGCCCGGGACACCTCGGCCGCCCGCAGCCGGCCGGGCGCGGGACCGCGCACGACGACCGACAGGTCGACGCAGTGCGGCGCGGCCACGGCGGCGACCCGTGCCGCCGCGGCTGCCGCCCTCAGCTCGGCCGGTACGACGAGCAGCGCGCGGTCGGCGGCCTGGAGCGCGACCACCGCGGCGTCGTCGAGGTGCCGGGGCAGATCGAGCACGACGAGGTCCCGCCCTCGCCGGCCCGCGTCCACAGTGGCGGCCATCGCCTCGGCCGGCAGGTGCCGCAGGTCGCCCCGGTCCCAGGAGAGCACCACCAGGTCGCCTCGGCTGGGCAGCGCACGGATCAGCGACGGCGGATCGACGCGCCCGTCCGTGCCGGCCAGCTCCGGCCAGCGCAGCCCGTCGAGCTGCTCCCAGCCGAGCACCAGGTCGAGGCCGCCGCCGAGCGGGTCCGCGTCGACCAGGAGCGTCCGCAGCCGGGACCGGGCCGCGCTGACGGCGAGCCCACCGGCCAGCACGCTGGCTCCGGCGCCGCCCCGGCCGCCGAGCACCGCCACCACCCGGCCCTGACCCGGGCCGGCCGGACCGGCCACGCACTCGGCGAACCGGTCGACCAGCCAGGGCTCGGCCGCCGGCAACGTCGCGACGTGCTCCGCGCCGATGAGTTCGGCCAACTCCGTACCCGGATCGAGCTCTCCGGAGCGACCGACCAGGACCGTGCGGGCGCGGCGGGGAAGGCGCGCCCGCAGGCAGGCCGCCGCCTGGTCGGCGCCGATGAGCACCAGCGGCGCCGGCGCCCAGCGGGCCCGGGCGGCGGCCGGATCGGCCGCCAGCTCGACCTCGGTGCCGCCGGCCGCCGCGAGTCGCAACAGCTCGTCGAGCAGGTCGCCGTCGGAGGTGACGAGCAGGGGCAGGCGACGGTACGGCGGGAGCGGGGTACGGGGCGGCATGGCGGCCTCCATCGGTCGGACTCGGACGTGCCGGGGTGAGCCTGCCGGGCCGGGGGACGCCGAATCGGCGCCCTGTGGACAACGGAGACCGTTGTGGACAGACCTCGGGGACCCGGTTGATCTGCTATGTGCCGGAGACGGAGTCGACGGGTGGGCAATCGGCCATTGACGACAGGGATGATCGGTAACGGATAATCGGGGCCCCTCGCCGCCCGATGGACGGCACCGGCTTGCGGAATCGAGGCCATGACCGATTCACCGCACCCCCTGGCGATCCCCTCGGATGGACGCCACTCGCGATCCGGCCGGAGGACCGAGGACGGAGTGTGGCTACGCGATCCGTCGCCGACACTGCTCGCCGCGATCGCCGTCGGCCTCGTGGTCGTGGTGCTGGCGAGCATCGTCAGCGTCTTCGCCACGCCACGTCGCCCCGACCTCCCGCCGCCGATCAAGGGCCAGGCCATCCTGGCGTCCCCGACGAGGGCGGGGTTGGTGACGGAGGCACCCGCCGAGTCCTACGCACCGCCGTCGGTGTCGTTCTCCAACCGCGCCGTGGCGCCGACCCGGACCGCAGCACCGACCCGCCGCGCCACCCCGAGCAGCCGGCCGACCTCACCGAAGCCGTCGACTCCCCGGTCGGAGCCGCCTGTGGTCGGACCCGGGGAACTGGCCCCACTGCCGGCCTCGCGCGAATCGCGGCTGCGCTCGCACGGCGGCGGTCCGTCGACGTTCGTCGACTTCGTCAACAGCCACGGGTCGACAGTCGTAGTCCACTGGATCAACTACGAGGGCCGGCGGCAGCAGTACGCGGTGCTCCGGCCCGGGCAGTCCTACCGGCAGCAGACGTACGTCGGTCATCCGTGGGTGGTGGCCGACGAGCGCGGCCGCGGGCTGGTGTGCTTCGAGCCGGCCCGGCAGACGCTGCGCGCGGTGATCCGCTGATCCGGTAACTCCCTTGCCGCCCCCGGCACCGGCTGCGACGCTCCGTCGGGTGATCGACAAGCCGGACATCGACGAGCGGATGCTGACGGCCGAGGTCGCCGCCGCCTGGTCGGTCGACGTCACCGAGCTGGTGTTCATGCCGGTCGGGCTCGACGGGCACGCGTGGGCGTACCGGGTGGAGACGTCCGACGGCAGGCGCTACTTCCTCAAGGTGCGCCGCGGCGACTTCACCCCGGCCGCCGTCCTGCTGCCCCGTCTTCTGCGCGCGCAGGGCCTTCGGCAGGTGGTCGCACCCTTGGACCTCCCCGAGGGTGGCGCCGGGCGCGAGTTCGGGGACTATCGGCTACTGCTCTACCCGTTCCACGACGGCGGCAGCCTGTGGGGTCGCGGCCTCACCGACCGCCAGTGGATCGAGTACGGCGAGTTCCTGGGCCGGCTGCACCGGGTCACGCCGAGCGCCGAGGTCGCCGCCGTCCTGCCGGCCGAGACGTACCGGTCGAGCGCGGGCGAGCGGTTGCGCACCCTCGGCGCGCAGGCCTCGACGAGCGAGGTTCTGGGCGACTTCTGGGACCGGTACGGCGCCGCGCTGCATCGGCTGGCGGAGACCGTCGACGAGCTGGCGTCGCGCGTGACGCGGGGGCGGCACGTCATCTGCCACGCCGACATCCATCCGGGCAACCTCATCGCCGACGGCGACGGTCCCCTGCACGTCGTGGACTGGGACGCGCCGATCCTCGCGCCGCGCGAGCGGGACCTGATGTTCGTCTACAGCGCCGACTTCGGGGACCACCCGATCAACGGGCGCCGGGCCGAACTCTTCCGCGAGGGCTATGGGGCGCTGGAGCCGGACCCGGTCCTGCTGAGTTATTACCGCAGCGAGCGGCATCTCGACGATGTAGCCGTGTTTCTGGGCAGCATCCTCAGTCCGGAGGCCAGTGCGGAGGCTCGGGCCAACGACCTGTACTGGCTCACCCGGATCGCCGAGGCGGTCGCCGACCCCGGATACGCGCCCTGAGCCGGCCGCGGAACGCGCATACCGCAAAGGGACGACCCCCGTCGGGGGGAGACGGGGGTCGTCTTGTGGTTCGGCTCCGGGGGGGGTCGAGCCGAACCGACTCAGCGGTTACGGGGGGTGCAACCGCCGAGGCCCATCGACGCCGGGTATGCGAACTCCCGTCGCGAGCACAAGCATGCCGCAGTCGACCCTTATACGTCGAGTGTTGTTCACTCCACGCAAAGCTAAATTCATCGATAGATGCCTGTGACCGCCGTCACTCCACCGGGTGCTCATCGGCTTTCGCGACCCGGGCGGACGCCTCCACGCCTCTCGTCGGGCTAGACTTTCGCGCCGTGGGCCGCAGCGCCGCTTTCTTCGATCTCGACAAGACCGTCATCGCCAAGTCGAGCGCCCTGGCGTTCGGTCGGCCGTTCTACCGGGACGGGCTGATCACCCGGCGTGACGTGGTCAAGTCGGCGTACGCGCAGTTGATGTTCCGGCTGGGCGGCACCGACGAGCAGACCATGGCCCGCACCCGGGACTACCTGGCCACACTCTGCAAGGGCTGGCCGGTGGAACAGGTCCGCCAGATCGTCGCGGAGACGCTGCACGAACTGATCAACCCCTATGTGTACGCCGAGGCGGCCGCCCTGATCGAGGAGCACCAGGCCGCCGGCCGGGACGTGGTGCTGGTCTCCGCGTCCGGTGACGAGATGGTCCGGCCGATCGGTGAGCTGCTCGGGATCACCGACGTGATCGCCACCCGGATGGGCGTGGTGGACGGGCGGTACAGCGGCGAGGTCGAGTTCTACGCGGCCGGTCCGAGCAAGGTCGAGGCGGTCAGCGAACTGGCTCTTGAGCGGGACTACGACCTGGCCGACTCGTACGCGTACTCCGACTCGTACTCCGATCGGCCGCTGCTGGAGTGCGTGGGGCATCCGACGGTGGTCAACCCGGACCGGGCGTTGCGCAAGCTGGCGGTGGAGAACGAGTGGCCGGTGCTGGAGTTCCGGCACCCGATCCCGCTGGGCCGCCGGCTGCGCGAGCGGCCGGCGGTCCCGGTCGCGGCGGCGGCGCTCGGCGTGGGCGTCGGCGTGGCCATCGGCATCGCCTGGTACGGCCGGCACCGCCGCACCCGCACCGCCGCGCCCACCGCCTGACGAGACCCCGGGCGGCTGCCGCGACGCCGAACGCGGCGGCGGGACCGGCGGCAGCCGGCAACCGTCAGGACGCGGCGAGGATCTCGTCGCCGATCAGCGTGATCTGGTCGGCGCCGACCTCCACCGCGCTCATGTAGTGCCGCAGCCAGGAGCGCAGGCCGTCGGGCGTGCCGGTGGCGAACGCGCCGGCCGCGCCCACGTACTCCGGTTCGCGCTCACGGTGACCGACGTCCACCGCGACCAGGCCGCGGGGGTCGAACCCGGTGGAGATCAGCACCAGCCGGGCGGCGGCGCGGGCCACCACCCCGGACGGGCCGGGGAACGGGCGCAGGTTCAGCAGCTCGCCGTGGACGACGGCGGCCAGCACCAGCGGTGGCACCTTGGTGCCGCCGGCGACCAGGGCGGCCAGGCCGTCGAGGCGGGCCGCGACCACCGGGTCGGCGACCGGCCGGCCCAGTTCCTCCTCGGTCACCACGTCGCGGGCGGCGAGCACGTGCAGCCGGGCCATCACCTGCCGGGGTGCCTTGGGCCAGAGGTCGCTCAGTCCGGGCAGCGCCCCGGCGACCCGGAGCGCGCCCTGGAGCACCGGGTCGGTGACGGTGCCCGCGCGTACCTCCTCGCGGTCGTGGACGCGGCCCTCCAGCGCGGCGCTGGCCACTGCCGATCGGAGACTGACCTCGGCGGCGACCTGGCCGCCCTGGCGGCGCAGCGCGCGGTGCCGGTGGGCCAGGTCGACCCGCTCGCGGGCCCGCTCGACGGCGGGGGCGACGTCGGCGAGCGCGAGCAGCGGGGCGAGCGGATCGGTGGTCACCCCGTCACGCTAGCGACCGGCGGGCCGGTATCCGCCTCCGCCCGCCGGGAAAGTGACGCCGTCGGCGTCGCGCGGTGCACTCGGCGCGGGGACGGGGCCGCTCGGCGCGCGGTGAGGGACCGGGCGGTCGCGACGGGGGTACGGCGGGACTAACCTTCCCCGGAGTAGGAGACGCAGGTCACGCGACGAAGGAGTCACCGCATGAGCGAGGCATTGGCCAACTTGCTGAACGAGACGCGCCAGTTCCCGCCGCCGGCTGAACTCGCCGCGAACGCCAACGTGACCGCCGAGGCGTACGAGGAGGCGGCCGGGGACCGGCTGGCCTTCTGGGAGCGCCAGGCCGGCCGGCTGGCCTGGGCCCAGCCGTGGGAGCAGGTGCTCGACTGGTCGAACGCCCCGTTCGCGAAGTGGTTCACCGGGGGCCGGCTCAACGTGGCGTACAACTGCCTGGACCGGCACGTCGAGGCGGGCCACGGCGACAAGGTGGCGATCCACTGGGAGGGCGAGCCGGGCGACACCCGTACCGTCACCTACGCCGACCTGCACAAGCTCACCTGCCAGGCGGCGAACGCGCTGACCGAGCTGGGCGTGACCGCCGGTGACCGGGTGGCGATCTACATGCCGATGATCCCGGAGGCGGCGGTGGCGATGCTCGCCTGCGCCCGGATCGGCGCCACGCACAGCGTGGTGTTCGGCGGCTTCTCCGCCGACGCGCTGACCAACCGGATCCAGGACGCGAGCGCCAAGGTGGTGATCACCGCGGACGGCGGCTTCCGCCGGGGCAAGCCGTCGGCGCTCAAGCCGACGGTGGACGAGGCGGTGGCGAAGTGCCCGTCGGTGGAGCACGTCCTGGTGGTCCGCCGTACCGGTGAGGAGGTCGCCTGGTCGGGCAAGGACCACTGGTGGCACGAGACGGTCGAGACCGCGTCGCCGGAGCACGAGGCGCAGGCGTTCGACGCCGAGCACCCGCTGTTCATCCTCTACACCAGCGGCACGACCGCCCGGCCGAAGGGCATCCTGCACACCACCGGCGGCTACCTGACCCAGACGTCGTACACCACGCACGCGGTGTTCGACCTGAAGCCGGAGACGGACGTCTACTGGTGCACGGCCGACATCGGCTGGGTGACCGGGCACTCCTACATCGTGTACGGCCCGCTCTCCAACGGCGCCACCCAGGTCATGTACGAGGGCACGCCGGACACCCCGCACAAGGGCCGCTTCTGGGAGGTCGTCGACAAGTACAAGGTGACCATCCTGTACACCGCGCCGACGCTGATCCGCACCATGATGAAGTGGGGCGAGGACATCCCGGCCGGGTACGACCTGTCGTCGCTGCGCCTGCTCGGCAGCGTCGGTGAGCCGATCAACCCGGAGGCGTGGATCTGGTACCGGCAGCACGTCGGCCGCGGCGAGCTGCCGGTGGTGGACACCTGGTGGCAGACCGAGACCGGCGCCATCATGATCTCGCCGCTGCCCGGCGTGACCGAGGCGAAGCCCGGCTCGGCGATGAGCCCGCTGCCCGGCATCGTCGCCGACGTGGTCGACGACCAGGGCCAGTCGGTGCCGAACGGCGGCGGCGGATACCTGGTGCTGAAGGAGCCGTGGCCGTCGATGCTGCGGACGATCTGGGGCGACGACAACCGGTTCCTGGAGACGTACTGGTCCCGGTTCGGCGCGGGTGCGAACACCGTCGACGAGTGGGTCTACTTCGCCGGTGACGGCGCGAAGAAGGACGACGACGGGCACATCTGGCTGCTCGGCCGGGTGGACGACGTGATGCTGGTGTCCGGCCACAACATCTCCACCACCGAGGTGGAGTCGGCGCTGGTGAGCCACCCGTCGGTGGCGGAGGCGGCGGTGGTCGGCGCGACCGACCCGACCACCGGCCAGGCGATCGTCGCGTTCGCCATCCCGCGCGGCAGCGCGGACATCTCGGGTGACGCGGGCGAGCAGCTCATCGCCGAGCTGCGCAACCACGTGGCGAAGACGCTCGGCCCGATCGCCAAGCCGCGGCAGATCATGCTGGTGCCGGAGCTACCGAAGACCCGCTCCGGGAAGATCATGCGCCGGCTGCTGCGGGACGTGGCGGAGAACCGGTCGCTCGGCGACGTGACCACGCTCCAGGACTCCTCGGTCATGGAGATGATCTCGTCGGGGATGAGCGGCGGGAAGTCCGACGAGGACTGACGTCGACTGATGACGAGGGGCGGGCCGCCGGGCGGTCCGCCCCTTCGTCGTATCCGGGATCCGCGCCGTCGATCGGGGGATCCGGGACTGACCTGATCGGCCAGAGGGCCTGATCACCTCTGTCGATGTCGCTCGTCGTCGGTTACGTTCAGCCGACCGGCGGATTTCGACGAGCGTCACTGAGACGGCCGGTCCCTCACCATTCCCTACGAACGGAGTGGCATGCTCCCCATGTCGCAGCACAGGGCACGGCGACGCTTACTCGTCGCGCTGCCCGCCATCGCGCTCGCGGCCACGTCGCTGACCGTGACGGGCAGCGCGGCGGCTCAGCCGGCCCGGTCCGCACCGGTCACGATCGGGGCGGACGAGCACTACATCAACTACGCCGAGCCCGAGGTCCAGCCGGACACCGGCGGCAAGGAGGTCAAGGGCCGCGACGGCATCTTCTCCTCGCCGGCGGACGAGGCCCGCGCCTACGACCGCAAGTACGCCGGGGGCAACCCGATCGCGGCGCGCGAGCTGGCCAAGCTGGAGGCCAAGTCCATCCGGACCGGCCAGAGCCCTCGGAAGATCAAGAAGGCCAAGAGCACGCAGACCGCCAAGCTGCTGACGCTGCTCGTCGAGTTCAACGACAAGGCCAACGACGACTTCACCGACGTGATGGTCCCGAAGACGGTGTTCGAGGACCGCACCTGCGTTCCCGGCACCGTGCAGAACGGGCCGCGGCACAACACGATCCCGAACCCGGCCACGCTGCCGCACAAGGACAACAACTCGATGTGGGTGCCGGACTTCTCCCCGGCCCACTACGACAAGATGCTGTACAGCAAGAAGGGCATCACCGAGCGGGTCCGCAAGGACCTGAAGGGGCCGGACGGCAAGCCGGGCATCAGCCTCGCCGGGCGGACCATGCACAACATGTACCTGGAGATGTCCAAGAACGCGTACACCGTGGACGGGCAGGCCAGCCCGTGGATCACGGTGCCGCACTCGGAGGGCTGGTACGCCGCCTCGCGCTGCTTCCAGGACGAGAACGGCAACTGGGTCGCCGGGCGTGAGCAGTCGATGAACGGCCACCCGGACAACCCGCAGGGCGCCGGCCGGCTCGCCACCGACGCGATCGACGCGCTGGCCGCGGCCGACCCGAACTTCCCGTGGGCCGACTACGACATCGAGGACCAGAGCGACCGCGACGGCGACGGCAACTACCACGAGCCGGACGGCGTGATCGACCACCTGGTGCTGGTGCACGCCAACCAGGGCAAGTCCCGCGGCGGCGGTGACGTCGGGATCTACTCGGTCTGGGCGCACTCCTCGACCGTGACCGGCGGCTACACGATCCCGGGCACCAACCTGAAGGTGTCGAACTACATCGTGCAGCCGGAGGACGCCGGCGTCGGCGTCTTCGCCCACGAGTTCGGGCACGACCTGGGCCTGCCGGACCTGTACGACACCTCCGGCAACGCCGACTCGGACGTGGACTTCTGGGACCTGATGGCGTCCGGCTCGCACTCCGGCGAGATCTTCCAGGCGCTGCCGACCCACATGGGCCTCTGGGACAAGTGGGTGCTGGGCTGGGCCGAGCCGAAGACGTTCGGGCCGGGTGACCGGGCCAAGCTGGTCAAGCTCGGGCAGACCTCGCGTACGCCGGTCGGCACCGAGGACGGCATCAAGATCGACCTGCCGGACAAGGTGATCTCGCTGGCCACGCCGCACAGCGGCGGGAACATGTGGTACTCCGGCGCCGACCAGAACTGGGCCGACGTCAAGCTCAGCCGCACGGTGACCGTCCCGAACGCCGCGGACGCGAAGTTCTGGATGTGGAACAACTACGTCATCGAGGCGGACTGGGACTTCGGCTTCGTCGAGGTCTCCACCGACGGCGGGGCCACCTGGTCCGAGCAGAAGGTGTACGCCGAGGGCGGCGCACTGGTCTCCACCAACGACGGTTACGCCGACCCGAACGGCCGCATGGTCGACTTCGGCAACAAGAAGTACGGCCTGACCGGCAGCACGAACGGCTGGCGGCACGACTACGTCGACCTGTCGTCGTACGCCGGGCAGACCGTGCAGGTGCGGCTGCGCTACGCCACCGACGAGGCGTTCGTGGAGCGTGGCTGGTTCGCCGACGACTTCTCGGTGACCGGCGGCGGCGCCACCACCTGGAGCGACGACGTGGAGAGCGGCGCGGCGGGCTGGACCCAGACCGGTGGCACCTTCACCGACACCAGCGGCGCGGGTTGGTACATCGACTCGGGCACCCAGGTGAAGTCGCACTACTACCTGGCCGAGTGGCGTAACTTCGACGGCTTCGACAAGGGCCTGAAGTACACCTACGACACCGTCTACTCGCACGAGGCGTGGAAGGTCGACCGGATCGCGTACAACGCGCCGGGCATGCTGGTCTGGTACCGGGACACCCAGCTCGGCGACGTCAACCACGTCACCGCG
Source organism: Micromonospora sp. CPM1 (assembly GCF_023896895.1). NCBI lineage: Bacteria > Bacillati > Actinomycetota > Actinomycetes > Micromonosporales > Micromonosporaceae > Micromonospora > Micromonospora sp. CPM1. Next base: position 20,637 of record NZ_JAMHIU010000010.1, on the reverse strand, counting down.
CAGATGACCGCGCTGCCCAGCTACGGCGCCAAGGGCGGTCTGCTGATCGTCGACTCGCACAACGACCCGCTGCGCCGCAAGGGCGTCGCGGCCGAGAAGGACCCGTCGGTGCTGAAGAACCTGCCCAGCCGGCCGCAGTCCTCCAACGCCGCGTTCGGTCTGAAGCCGACGTACCCGTTCAAGGAGTGCCTGGAGGCGGCGGACGAGCCGTACAGCGAGTACTGCACGAAGTTCGGCCCGCAGGCTCCGGTGCGTGGCTTCACCGACGCCAAGGGCTGGTACCCGGGCATCGAGATCCGAGACGGCGCCGCGTACTCGCGGGACAACGACGCCTCGGTGGTCATCCCGTCGCGGGGTAACCAGCAGTACACGACCCGGGTGGTGAACCCGGACGGCACCCCGGCGACCGACTACTACGGTTCGACGCTGGGTGGCGGGGCGATCGTGCTCGGCACCGGCAACCCGGGTGACGCGGGCGTCCAGTACGGCGTCTCGATCATCATCAAGCGGGCCGCCAAGGACAACTCGTACGCCCAGGTGTACGTGGTTCCGCCGCGGAGCTGAGCCGTACGTTCAAACCGGAACCGGAATGACCGGAAAATGAGCTGAAGAGGTTCGATGGGGGAAGGGTCGGGAGCGTGAGCGCTCCCGACCCTTCCGCGTAGCCGGTTGATCCATGACTGTCACTGCACCGCGCGATCCATACATCGCCGCTGGTCAACGGCTCGGTGACCGGCCGACGTGTGACGGTGAAAAGCATTCCCAACAAAAAGTTGCTACAAATCGACGCACACATCTTCCCACCAGTCGCAGCAGTGTCTATGTTCACCTTTGGTCCCACTAGTGGGACGTTCCACCGGCCCGTACCCCCAGTTGGGCCGGTTCCCTCACACCGGAGGTACCACGTGCGCAAAGTCGCAGTGGGTCTGCTCGGGCTTTCGCTGACCGCGACGGGACTGGTGGCAGGCACGTCCGCCAGCGCCGCGCCGACGCCGAAGTTGCCGGCCGCCGCCCCGTCGGTGGCCGAGCCTGCGCAGGCTGAGCACGACCTGCCCAACCCGCTCGAGGAGAAGCGGCGCGCGCTGCGCCAGGAGGGCCTCAGCGAGGTCCTGTCCGGCAGGGCGAAGGCCCAGAAGATCAACGGCAGCAAGGTCGTCAAGGTCGGCGAGCAGGCTGTCGCCGGTCCCGCGGCGGGCAAGGCAGCCAAGAGCACCAAGGCCGGCAAGGGTCCAACCAAGGACCAGTACGTCGAGCTCTCCCGCGAGCGGACCGACAAGATCTTCGTCATCCTCGCCGAGTTCGGCGACGAGCGGCACCCGAACTACCCGGACCAGGACACCGACCCGGACACCCCGGGCCCGACCCGGTTCGACGGCCCGCTCCGCAACCAGATCCCCCAGCCCAACCGGGCGGTGGACAACTCCACTGTCTGGCAGGCCGACTACAGCGCCGACCACTACCGGCAGCTGTACTTCGGCACCAACCCGGGTGACGAGTCGCTGAAGCAGTACTACGAGGCCCAGTCCTCGGGTCGGTACAGCGTCGACGGCGAGGTCACCAACTGGGTGAAGGTCCGGTACAACGAGGCCCGCTACGGCCGTTCCGACGGCTACCCGTGCGCCTCGAACGTCTGCACCAACACCTGGGCGCTGGTCCGCGACGCCGCCAACCAGTGGGTCGCCGACCAGAAGGCGCAGGGCCGCTCCGACGCGGAGATCGCCGCGGACGTCAAGGCGATGGACGAGTGGGACCGGTACGACTTCGACGGTGACGGCGACTTCAACGAGCCGGACGGCTACATCGACCACTTCCAGATCGTCCACGCCGGCGGCGACCAGGCCGACGGTGACCCGTACCAGGGTGAGGACGCCATCTGGAGCCACCGGTGGTACGCCTTCGCCAGCGACCAGGGCAACACCGGCCCGGAGAACTTCCCGGCCGGCGGCACCCAGATCGGCAACACCGGCGTCTGGATCGGTGACTACACCATCCAGCCGGAGAACGGTGGCCGGAGCGTCTTCTACCACGAGTACGGCCACGACCTCGGTCTGCCGGACGACTACAACGTGGTCAGCGGTGGGGACAACAACAACGAGCACTGGACCCTGATGGCCCAGAGCCGGCTCGGTGCCAAGAACGACGGTGGCATCGGCGAGCGCGGCGGCGACCTCGGCGCGTGGAACAAACTCCAGCTCGGCTGGCTCGACTACGAGGTCGTCGTGGCCGGCCAGAAGCGCACCCTGGAACTGGGCCCGCAGGAGTACAACTCCAACAAGGCCCAGGGCGCCGTGGTGGTGCTGCCGCAGCGGGAGTACACGTTCCAGAACGGCAATCCGTTCGAGGGTACGAAGCAGTTCTTCTCGGGCAACGACGACGACCTGAACAACACGATGACGCGCACTGTCGACCTCACCGGGAAGACCAGCGCCGCGCTGTCGATGAAGGGTCGCTACAGCATCGAGGCGGACTACGACTACCTGTTCTTCGAGGCGTCCACCGACGGTGGCCAGACCTGGGCCTCGCTGCCCGGTACGGCCAACGGCACCCCGCTGAAGGAGATCTCCCCCGGGCGCTACGCCCTGGACGGCTCCAGCAACGGCCAGTGGGTCGACGTCAACATCCCGATGGACGCGGTCGCCGGCAACGTCGTGCAGTTCCGGCTCCGCTACCAGACGGACGGCGGTGTCTCCGAGGGCGGCTTCTACGGTGACGCGGTCACCGTGACCGCCGACGGCCAGACGCTCCTCACCGACGGCGCCGAGGCCGGTGCCAACGGCTGGACCCTCAGCGGCTTCAGCATCGTCGAGGAGACCTACACCCGTAAGTTCGACAACTACTACATCGCCGGCAACCGGTCGTACGTCTCGTACGACAAGTACCTCAAGACCGGCCCGTACTTCTTCGGCTACGCGAACACCCGCCCGGACTACGTGGACCACTACGCGTACCAGGAGGGTCTGCTGATCTCCTACTGGAACCTCCGGTTCGCGGACAACGACACGTTCGCGCACCCGGGTGAGGGTCGGAACATGATCATCGACGCGCACCCGCGGCCGATCTACAACCTGACCGGGCAGCCCTGGCGGGCCCGCGTCCAGGTCTACGACGCGCCGTTCAGCCTGAAGAAGGCCGACTCGTTCACGCTGCACCTCAACAGCCAGCCGCAGTACATCCGCGGCCAGGCGGCGCAGCCGCTGTTCGACGACACCAAGCAGTACTGGTACCCGGAGCTGCCGAACCACGGCGTCAAGCTCCCGGCCACCGGCACCAAGATCAAGGTTCTGGAGCAGAAGGGCACCTCGCTGAAGGTCCGCTTCTCCTGATCCACTGATCGACGCACCACGCGATGCCCGGGCGGTGAACCGCCCGGGCATCGCCCTTTCCGGGAACCCGGCGTACCCCACCCGCGTCCCATCGGATGACGCCCCGCACCACGCTGCCGGCCGCCCTCGCGACGGCGTCGCTCACCGGCGCGCCCGCGGCCGAGACGGAGGATCAGTGCCCGACGACCACCAGCCGGCCGCGAACGGCGCCGCCTCGCCCGCCGATCGCCCCACGCCGCTGTCCGCCGGCGACCTGCCGACGCTTCGGCGGCCCGCCGGGCCGCCGAAGACGCCGACCGACAACCGGCCGACGGGCGTCGTCGCCGGCTGGATCACCCGGGGCGGCTCCGGGCCGTGCTACGGGCTGATGGACGAGAACGGCACGGAGTACGCGGTGTACGGCCCGAACGCCGGTGAGCTGCGCAAGGGCGACCTGGTCACGTTGCGGCTCACCGCGCGGGACCGCTCCGTCGACTGCGGACCGGGAATCCCCATGCGGATCATCGACGAGTGACGTGCGGTAGCGGCACACGCACGCGAACGCGGAACCGGGGTGCGCGGCCCGGGTGACCGCCCGGAGAAATCCCTGATCCTGGCCACCTGCGGGCCCGGTGGGTGACCGGCGGCCCTAGGCTGTGCCCCATGACCGACCAGCGCGGCGGACCCGTCGACGAGTCCTGCGTCCTGCCCGAAGGGCCGTGGACGCACCGGTTCGTCGGCGCCAACGGCAGCCGGTTCCACGTCGTCGAGGCGGGCACCGGCCCGATGGTGCTCTTCCTGCACGGCTTCCCCGAATACTGGTACGCCTGGCACGAGATGCTGCCCGCGGTCGCCGACGCGGGCTTCCGCGCGGTCGCGGTCGACCTGCGCGGTTACGGTGCGAGCGACAAGCCACCCCGGGGGTACGACGGCTACACGCTCGCCGCCGACGTCGCCGGCCTGATCCGCGCGCTCGGTGAGCGGTCGGCCACCGTCGTCGGCACCGGCGCGGGCGGGCTCATCGGCTGGACCGCCGCCTCCTTCCACCCGACCCTGGTCCGCCGGCTCGTGGTGCTCGGCGCGCCGCACCCGCTGCGGCTGCGGGCGGCCATCTTCGCCGACCCGCGCGGCCAGTTCACCTCGGCCACCGCGACGCTGAAGTTCCAGCTCCCCCGCTACGAGCACGTCCTGGCCCGGGACGACGCCGTCGAGGTGGAGGAGATCCTGCGCCGGTGGGGCGGCCCGCGCTGGGTGTCCGGCCCCGACTTCGCCGACTACGCGCACTGCTGCCGGGTGGCGATGCAGATCCCGCAGGCCGCGTTCTGCGCGATGGAGGGCTACCGCTGGGCGTTCCGCTCGGTGCTGCGGCTGCACGGCTACCGCTTCGTGAAGCTGATGCAGAAGCCACTGGTCACGCCGACCCTGCAACTGCACGGCGCACTCGACCGGGCCTCACTCCCCCGTACCGCCCAGGGCTCCGGCCGCTACGTCACCGCCCCGTACGAGTGGCGGCTGCTCGACGACGTGGGCCACTTCCCGCACGTCGAGGCCCGGGACGTGGTGCTCGGCGAGATCCTGCGCTGGGCGAAGTCCTGACTCAGACCCGCTGCTCGCCCAGGTCGGCCACCTCGGCCGCGGGCGCCCAGCCCTGGTAGACGCCGAAGTCGAACGCCTCCAGCCCCATCGCCTCGGCCACCGGCCAGCGCCCACCGGTGTACTCGACCCGCAGCCAGCCCTCGTGCTCGGCCAGCACGATGAACGGCTGTCCCTGCCAGGTGCACGTCGTCCGCACGTACGCCAGATCGTCGACCTCGGCGGCCGGCACCACCCGGACGTACCGGCCGGGGCGTACCTCGGTGAAGCCCTCGCCGGGTCCGGGCTGGTAGAGGCGGATGTCGTCGCCGTCGGGGCTGGCCTGGTACTCCCGGCCCCGCCAGCGGGCCACGTAGCCGTCGCGGCTCACGCCTCGCCCGCCTTCCGCCACAGCAGCTCGTCGGTGTCCAGGACGGCGACCAGCTTGCTGTCGCCGTCGGCGCCGACCCGCCACAGCTCGGCGCCGTGCGGGAGCCGTGCACTGTCCACCTTGAACTCGGCGATCACGTCGCTGCTCTCCCCCGGCGCGAAGCCGTTGCCGCGGAACGGGGGCCGCTCGATCACCCAGCCCTCCATCGCCCGCATCGCCGCCTCGTGCGGGCCGCCGTACGGGATCCGGTAGAGGCTCGGCCGGTAGGCGGGCCAGCGCAGCAGGTAGATCTCCTCGTCGTCCGGGGAGAACGGCGAGCCCGGGTGGCCGAGGCCGAGCGCGCGGTACAGCTCCGCCGGGGTACGCAGATGCGCCAGCTCCCCGGCCCGGTGCACGAATCCGGAGACCCGGTCGTAGCCACGCTCCAGGTAGTACGCGAGCTGGCTCGCCGCGATCGCCTTCTGCATGGTCACCGGCCGGTTCGCGGCGATCGTGGGCGCCTCCGGGCGCTGGCGTTCCGCCGGCTGCGGCGCGGACGCCGGCTCCAGGTCGTCGCCGAGGCCCACCTCGGCCGCCCAGTTGGCGAGCGCGAGGACCTGCTCCCCCGGGTACGTCGCGCCGACCGGACTGCCCGGGTTGACCCGGAACGACCACGCCACGTCCGGCCACCTGCGGATGAGCTGGACGAACTTGACCCGTACCGTCTCGACCTGGCCCTCGGTGTGCTCGGCCAGGCGTTCCGGCGAGGTGTAGACCGAGACGCACCGCTCGCCGTCGACCTGGTCGGCGTGCCAGACGAAGCCGGGGTCACCCGGCCGGCTGCCGGCGGCCGAGTCGGGCGCGACGGGCATCAGCACCCGGGCCAGCAGCAGCGTGGTGAGGAAACCGTCGGTGCTGCCGCTGCCCGCGGCGGCCAGCAGGTCCTCCTCGACGTCGTTCGCCGGTACGAACTCGGCGGGCCGGTCCGCGGTGGTCGATCCGTGACCGGCTGTCGTGGCGGGGGTCGCGGTGTCCGGTTCCGGCGTGGACAGCGCCACGGTCGGGTCGCCGGGCGCGAACAGCGGCGCGGTGACCGGTTCGTCGCCGGTTGCCGGCGCGAAGAGGGAGACGGTCGGCTGCTCCGCCGGCACGGGGTCGGACAGCGAGACGGTCGGCTCAGCCGATGCCGGGCTGGTCAGTGGCGCGGTCGGGTCGTCCGGTGCGGAGTTCGACAGCGACGACGTCGACTCGGACGGCACCGGATCGAACAACGAAACGGTCGGCTCAGCCGGTGCCGGATCGAACAGCGAGACAGTCGGCTCAGCCGGTGCCGGATCGAACAGCGAGACAGTCGGCTCGGCCTCGGTCGGGGAGGAGAGCGGCGCCTCGGCTGGCCCGGCGAGCGAGGCGGTCGGCTCGGCCGACGCCCGATCGAACAACGAGACAGTCGGGTCGGCCGACGGCGACGACGGCGACAGCGACGGCGACGGCGACGGCGACGGCGACGGCGTGAACAGCGGCGCGGTGGCGTCCGCTGCGGGAGTCGGCGACTCGAACAGCGATGTCGTCGGCTCGGACTCCGACGCGAGCGACACCGTCGGCTCGGCCTCACCCGGCCCGGCCGGCGGCACGGTCGGCTCGGCCGGCACCCGGTCGAACAACGAGACAGTCGGCTCGGCCGAGGCCGACGGCGTGAACAGCGGCGCGGTGGCCTCGCCTGCCGGGGACGGCGACTCGAACGGCGACGTCGTGGGCTCGGAGGACGACGCGAACGACACGGCCGGCTCGTCGCGCGGCGTACTCCGGTCCGTCGCGCCGGTGGTCCCGGTGTGTGCCGGCGTCGGCTCGACGAGGTTCACCGTGTCGTCGGCGACCGGCGGATCCGCGGCAAGCGGCATGGTCGGGTCGGTGCCGGCCCACGGCGTGGCCGCGCCCTCGGCCGGTTCCGCGCGCACCGGACCGGTCTGCTGCGCGGACCAGAGCGGTGCGGGCTCGGTCAGGTCGCGGGCCTCGATGACGGTGCCCTCGATGACGATGGGTGTGAAGTCGCGGCGTGCGGCGGGCGGCGCGGAGACCGGTTCGGCGATCGACGGGGGCAGCTCCTCCACCGGCTCGTCGATCGTCTCCCACCGCGTGGTCTCGCCCTCGGTGCCGCCCGGCGCGGCCCCCCATCCGTCGGCAGTGGCCGGTCCGGCGGCGGTAGCGGATCCGGCGTCCGTCGCAGTGGCCGGTCCGGCGTGCCTCCTGGGCAGCGCCTCGGTCGCGTCCTCGGTCGGGCGGGTCGGCCGGAACGCCTGGGTCGTCTCCTCCGACCGGGGCACTGGCGACGGCTCGTCCGTCCGGCTCGGGAAGGCGTGGGTCCGGCCCTCGCGTACCGGCTCGTTCAGCGGCCGTCGGCGCGGGAACGGCTGCCCGCCGGCGAACCGGGTCGGCGGGGTGGCCCGGTCGCCGGCCCCGCGCGACGGGTCCAGCGGCGACGGGCGCCGGGCCGAGCGGCCACCGGACGAGGGTTCGAAGAAGGAGCGGGACGGCGGCGGGACGGCGGCCGCCGGTGGCTCGTCGGCAGGTGCCGCCGGGGCGGTGGCGAACGGGTCCGGCTCGTCCGGGCGGCGGCGCAGATCGGTGAGCCAGCCGTCGAGGGCGTCCGTGTCCGGCTCGGCGCCCGGGGCGGTCCGGCTCGGGACGTCGCTGTCCGGCGCTCGGCGGCGGGGCGGCACGGTGGGCAGCCGCCGCCCGAGGACCGAGGCGGCCCGCATCGGCACCGTGGGCGGCTCGTCGGTCTTCATCAGCCGCTCGTCCCGGCCGGGCGCGACGGCGACCGGCGGCACGACCGGAGGCGGCACCGCGGGTGGCGGAACAGCCGGAGGCGGAACCGCGGGTGGCGGCACGACGGGAGGCGGAACCGCGGCCGGCGGGACGGCGGCGTGAGGCACCGGGGCGGGCGTGACAGCGGCCGGCGGTACGGGCACGGCCGGCGGGCGGGGCGCCGCCTCGGGCACCGCGTTCCGGGCGCCCCGGGTGGCGTTCTCCACGCGTTCCAGCCGGGCGCGGGCGCCCATCGTGCGGCCGGGCAGCCGGACGTCGCCCCGGGAGAGCTGAGCCACGTACCAGGCGGGCAGGTAGCCCTCGATCGGCAGGCCGGGATTGACCGCCAGCCACCACTCGGGGTTGGGCCAGCCGGTGGCCAGATCCGGGTAGGGGACGCGGCGGGTGGGCCCCGCGTTCTCCCCGAGGCTCGCGCGCAGCGCGGCGACGGAGGTGAAGGCCAGCACGTGGGTGCGACCCCCGGAGGTCCAGGTGCCCCATCCGGCGGTCGGTCCGCTCGCGACCGGAAGCAGGAGATCGACACGGGTCAGCACCCGGAAGTACTGCTGCTGGTCCTGCGCGCGCAGCGCGTCCCGCATCGCCACCTCGGCCTCGGTGGCCGGCTCCCATCCGGTCACGGCCACCTCTCCTTCCGCGAACAGGCCACAGGCATCGCCTACAACCTACAAGGTGGCAACAAGATCAGGACTTCTGGCCATCGACGGTCGGCCTCGACGTCAGGGAGCCGATAACATCCCGTTCCGGAGCCGACACGTTACGGAGGTCGTCGATGTCTCGGCCAGTCGCGTACCCCGCCGTGGCCGCCCTGGCGACGCTCCTCGTCACGGCGGTTCCGGCCGCACCGGCGGCGGCTCGCGCGCCCGCCGGCTGCGCCTCGCCGCCCGCGCCGGCCCGCCCGGTGGCGGACCAGCCGTGGCCGCAGCAGCGGTACGCCCCGGACCGGCTCACCCCGCTCGCGACGGGCACCGGGATCGTGGTCGCGGTGGTCGACTCGGGAGTGGACCGGTCCCACCCGCAGCTGGCCGGCCGGGTTCTCGACGGCGCCGACTTCCTCGACCGGGGCGGGGACGGCACCCGGGACTGCGCCGGCCACGGCACCGGAGTGGCGAGCATCATCGCCGCCGCGCCGCAGCCCGGCGTCGCGTTCCGCGGCCTCGCGCCGGACGCGCGCATCCTGCCGGTACGGGTGAGCGAGCAGCAGGTCGTCGAGGGGCGGGAGTCGGGGCGTACGGTCGACGCGGCCGGGTTCGCCCGGGCCATCCGCTGGGCCGTGGACCAGGACGCGGACGTGCTCAACCTCTCGGTGGTGCTGTACGCGGACGACCCGGCCGTGCGCGCCGCCGTCGCCTACGCGGTCCGGCGGGACGTGGTCGTGGTGGCCGCCGCCGGGAACCTGCACGACAACGGTGATCCCCGGCCCTATCCGGCGGCGTACGACGGGGTGCTCGGCGTCGGCGCGATCGGGCGGGACGGGACACGCTCGGCGTTCTCCCAGACCGGCTCGTACGTGGACGTGGTCGCCCCGGGCAGCGAGGTGCTGATGGCGGCACCCCGGTCGGGGCACCAGCGGGCGGAGGGGACCAGCTACGCCACTCCGTTCGTGGCGGGTACGGCGGCGCTGCTGCGCCAGTACCGGCCCCGGCTGCGCGCCGACGAGGTGGCCGGTCGGATCGTGGCCGCCGCCGACCCGGCGCCGGGGCGGGACGCGGGTTACGGCGCGGGGGTGCTCAACCCGTACCGGGCGGTGACCGAGTCGGCCGGCGCGACCGATTCGCGCACCCGGCCGGGTGCGGCGCTTCCCGCCGACCGGCCCGATCCGGCCGCGCTGGCCCGCCAGTCCCGCCGGGACTCGGCCCGGGACCGGGCGCTGCCGGCCGCCGCCGTCGCGGGCGGGGCGGTGGCACTGGTGGCGGCGCTCGCCCTGGTGCTGCCGCGCGGCGCGCGCAGGCGCTGGCAGGCGGCCGGCCCGGCGGCTCCGAGATGACCGGCGGTCACGTGCGACGCCGCGCGGCCCGGGTCACCTGCCCGGGCCGCGCGGGGTCGGTTCACTGGAACAGGTTGGCGTTGCGCTTCTCGGTGTCGAGGTAGTCGGTCGCGGAGTCCGCCACCGCGAGCTTGATGTCACGCAGCATCGCCTGGAGATCCTGGGAGGCGGCCCGCCACCGGGACTGCCGCACCTCGTACGCCTCGCGGGCCTCGCCGTTCCAGCTGGCCACCAGCGGGGCGGCGTCGCGTTCGAGCTGACCGAGCTGGCTCTCCAGCGTGGACAGGGCCCGTTGGATGTCGGCGCCCGCCTGTTGCAGGGCGGCGAAGTTGACGACCAGCACACCGTGCTCCATGGATTCGATCCTTCCGGTTGTCAGAGCGGCAGCTGGATGCCGCGGTTGGTGCCCGCCACCCGGCCGGCGGCCTCGGTGTCGGAGACGTCGTACTGCCGGCCCGCGGTGCGGATCGCGTTGGCGGTCTCGCGCAGCGCCCGGTGAAGGGCGGCCTGGTCCTGCCCCCACTGCTGCTTGACCTGCGCGAACGAGCGCCCACCGGCGCCCCGCCAGGCCTGCTGCAACACCTCCAGCTCGGCCATCAGGCCGCTGAGTATGGTCTGGAGCGACTGGTCGACCTGCTCGAACTTCGCGGCGGTCTGCTGCATCACCGCGGCTTCTGCCTGGGTCTGGGACATCCCGGACGTCACCTCGTCTCCTCGGTCGTGGCTGGCCACCGTGTGACCACCGTGGACTCGTCGGCGGGGGCCCGGGGCCGGTGGAGGGGGAAGCCCGGCGGCGGCGGACACGCAACTCGACGATTTCGTCGCTGACGGTAGCCGTCCGACTTCGGTTCTGCTACCCCTTCGGGCTCCCCTGTGGACAACTCGGCCATTACGATGAGCCACGGCAGCGTCACGCGGAGGTCCGGCGAGGAGGTGCGGTGACCGCCAGCACGTCCGAGCGGCCCGCGTCCGTAGGGGTCCGCGCGCCACAGTGGACGAGCCGTCCGACGGCACGGCTGCGCGCCGGCCAGATCGTCGCGACCCAGGTCGCGGCGGCAGTGCTGATCGCGGCCGTCGGGCGGGGTGTCGTGCCGACGGCCGTCGCGCTGCTGTCGGCGGCCCTGCTGCTGCCCGCCGCGTGGGTGCGGGTGCGCGGCCGCTGGCTCCACGAGTGGCTCGCCACCGCCGCCGCGTACCTGACCCGACGGCGCGCGCTGCCACCGGCGGCCGATCCGGCGGCGCTGCTGGCGCTGCTCCGGCCGGGCGCGGTGGTCGGCGCGACGGAGGCGTCCGGTGGGGCGGCCGTGCTGCACGACGCCGCCGGGCTGACCGCGTTGCTGGAGCTGGGCGACCCGGAAGACCTGCTCGGCGACCACGCGCACGAGCTGCCCTCGCCGTTCGGCCTGCTTCCGCCGGCCGGGCCGGACGCCCCCGCGATCCGGCTGCAACTGGTGTTCTCGTCCTCGCCCGCACCCGCGCCCGCTGTGGCCGGCGGTCCGGCCGGGACGTCGTACCGCCAGCTCACCGACGGGCGGGTGGCCGGGCGGGCGCGCGTGGTGCTGGCCGTCCAGGTGCTGCGTTCCGACGGCTGGCCGGATGAGTACCTGCTGCGGGCGTTGTCCGGCACCCTGCGGCGGCTCGTCCGCCGGCTCGGCCCGCTCAGCGCCCGGCCGCTGGGTGGCGACGCGGCGTTGCGGGTGATCGCCGAACTGGCCCACCACGAGCCCGGCGCCCCGGTGCGGGAGACCTGGCCCCAGCTCACAGTGGGTGGCCTGACGCAGGCCACCTGGCGAATGCGCCGGTGGCCGGATCCGCGCGGCGAGGCGGCGCGAGGGCTGGTGGGCCGGTTGCTCGCGCTGCCGGCCACCGCCACCACAGTCGCGCTCACGGTCGGTCCGCGCACCGGCACCGCGCCGGTCCCGGCCGATCTTGCGGTACGGGTGGCGGCCGGGAGCGCGGCCGAACTGTCGACGGCGGAACGCACGCTGCGCCGGGTCGCCGGTGACGTCGGCGGCGAGTTGCGCCGGCTCGACGGTGAGCACCTGGCCGGGCTGGCCGCCACGCTGCCGTTGGCGGTGACCGGTGCGGCCGCGGCCCCGGCCGGGTCGCCCTCGCCCGCGCTGGACCTGCCCCCGGCCGACGCGGGCCTGATGGTGGGCGCGAACCGGCACGGCGCCGCGCTCACCGTCCGCCTGTTCCGGCCGGCCACGACGCGGGTGCTGCTCGTCGGCGGCGTGCCGGCGGCCCAACTGCTAGTGCTGCGGGCGCTGGCGCTCGGCGCGCGCGTGGTGGTGCAGACCGGCCGTCCCCGGTTCTGGGAACCGTTCGTGCGGGGTGTCGGGACGGTCGGCGGCGGCGTACCGCTGCTCCCGCCGGGTCGTCCGGTCGGTGGCGCGCCCGGCTCGCCGCTGCACCCGCTGCTGGTGGTGGTGGACGCCGGCCCGGTGCCGCCGGAGGCCGGACCGGCAGCCGCCTGGCAGTCGGTGCTGGTGGTCCGCGACGAGCTGACCCCGGCCGACACTCCCGCGCTGGCCCGCGCCGACCTGGCGATCCTCCAGCCGCTCGACCCGGACGAGGCCGCGCTCGCGGGCGCGGCGCTGGGCCTGGGCGGCTCGGCGGAGTGGCTGACCCGGATCCGCGACGACATGGTGGCGGTGGTCAACCGGCGGGCCCTGCGCTGGGCGCTGCTCTCGCCCACACCTGTCGAGTCGCAACTGGTCGGTCGCCCGGCCCGGCACTGACGGAACGCGCCGCCGGGCGACTTCCCCTGGTGGTACGGCCGTGGCACGATCCCGGCCATGGATTTCCTGAAGGGTCTTCTGATTCGCGTGGGTTCGACGGCGGTGGCGTTCTGGCTCGCCACCCTGCTCATCCCGGGCATCTCGCTCGACTCCGACTCGGCCACCGAGACGGTGATCACGCTGGTGCTCGTCGCGGTCATCTTCGGCGTGGTGAACGCGGTGCTCCAGCCGATCATCAAGACCGTGGGGTGCGGCTTCTACCTGCTGACCCTCGGCCTGATCGCGCTGGTCGTGAACGGCCTGCTCTTCCTGCTCACCAGCTGGATCGCCGGTGAGGCCGGGCTGCCCTTCCACGTGGACGGGTTCTGGCCGGAGGCGGTGCTGGGCGCGCTCTTCGTCGGCATCGTCACCTGGATCCTCGGCGCCGTCCTCGACCGCGACTGACGTCCGGTCCCGGCCGGTCGCCGTGGCGGCCGGCCGGGGTCACCAGGCCAGCAGTAGGGAATTGGCTGGCGAGAGGGCCCGGTGGCGGTACTAGCCTCGGCCGCGTGTTCACAGTGACCCGCGCGGACGGCTACGAGATCAGCACCGACCCGGACCGGATCGACCTGGACCGGGTGCACGTCTGGCTCGCCACCGACGCGTACTGGGCGCTGGGGCGGGAGCGGGAGACGGTGGCGCGCGCCTTCGCCGGCTCGATCGGCTTCGGCGTCTACCGGCCCGGCGACGGACGGCAGGTGGCGGTCGCCCGCGTGGTCACCGACGGGGCCACGTTCGCCTGGCTCTGCGACGTGTACGTGGACCCGGCCGAGCGGGGTCGCGGGCTGGGCACCTGGCTGGCCGGCGCGGTCCGCGACCACCTGGGCGAGCTGGGCGTACGCCGGATCCTGCTGGCCACGCTCGACGCGCACGGGGTCTACGCGAAGATCGGCTTCCGGCCGGTCGCAGCGGATCGGTGGATGGAGCTGGACCAGCGGGTGACGCCGGTCACCGATAAGGACCAGGAGAGCGATCCACCACTTACGGTGGAGCGGTGAACCAGCTCCGGCTCGGCTACCTGTACGGCGTCGGCGCGTACCTGATCTGGGGTTTCTTCCCGATCTACCTGAAGCTGCTGCGCCCGGCCGGGCCGGTGGAGATCCTCGCGCACCGGATCCTCTGGTCGGTGGCGTTCGTGGCGTTGCTGCTGGCCGCGACGCGGCACGCCGGCTTCCTGCGCAAGCTGGCCCGGCGGCCCCGGGCGCTCGCCGGCATCGGGCTCGCCGCCGCGCTGATCGCCGTCAACTGGGGTACGTACATCTACGGCGTGAACTCCGACCGGGTGGTGGAGACGGCGCTCGGCTACTTCATCAACCCGCTGGTGTCGGTGCTGTTCGGCGTGCTGGTGCTGCGGGAACGGCTGCGCCGGGCACAGTGGGCGGCTCTCGGCGTCGGCACACTCGCGGTCGCGGTGCTCACCGTCGACTACGGCCGTCTGCCCTGGCTGGCGCTCACGCTGGCGTTCAGCTTCGCCGGGTACGGCCTGGTCAAGAAGCAGCTCGCGCTGCCCGCCACGGAAGGGCTGTTCGTCGAGTCGGCGGTGCTGGCGCTGCCCGCCCTGGCGTATCTGGGGTGGCTGTCGGCACGCGGTGACTCGACGTTCGGGCACGTGTCGGCCGGGCACACCGCGCTGCTGGTGCTCGCCGGCGCCGCCACCGCGATCCCGCTGCTGCTGTTCGCCGGGGCGGCGAACCGGCTGCCGCTGTCCACTGTCGGCATGCTGCAGTACCTCGCGCCGATCCTTCAGCTCGGCTGCGGCGTGCTGATCTTCCACGAGCCGATGCCGCCGGCCCGGCTGGCCGGCTTCGCCCTGGTCTGGCTCGCCCTGGTGGTCTTCACCGCCGACGCCCTGCGCCACTCCCACCGCACCCGCGCAGCCGCCCGCACCCCCACCACCCCCGTGCCCACCCCCTCTCGCTGATCTTGCACTTGCTGCCCCGGCGAAAGGGGCGAACCGCCCGCGCCGAGGGCCGATAGTGCAAGATCAACGGGGAGAACGGGCGGACGGACGGGAGGGCGGGGTCAGCGGAGGTCGTAGGCCAGGACGGGGGCGTTTGTTCCTCGGAGCAGCTCCAGGCGGACCAGTTCGCCCTTGGTGAAGCGGGTGACGCCGGAGAAGCGCAGGTCGTCGCCGGGAGCGGCGAGCCAGGAGCCGATCTGCTCCGTCGCGCCGTCCGGGCCGTGCGCCACCAGCCGGAACGTGTACGCCTCCCGGTGCCCGGCCCGCCTGTCGTATCCGCAGTGCATGGTGACCTCGGTGCCCCACGGCGTCTCGGTCAGCCCCACCTCGGCGTGCACCGGCACCGTCCCGGCCACCGGCCGCATGGAGGCCAGCGCCACCGGCGGCTTGGACGGCTCGGCGGGCGACTGCACGAGCCCCACGCCGACGCCCGCCAGCACGGCGAGCGCGGCGGCGGCGAGCGCTGTCAGTGCGTACCGTCGGCGGGAGCGGGACCGGTCGCGGCGCTTGCGCTCGCGCGCGGCGTCGAGCAGCGCGGGCACCCGCGACGTCTCCGGCCCGACCTCCAGGAACTGCTCCAGCCCGGCCGGGTCGAGCCGGCCCAGCAGGCCGGGCAGCACGGCGATCTCGGCCACCGCCTCCCGGCACTGCGCGCACCCGGCCAGGTGCCGCTCGTAGGCGACCCGGTCCGCCGGTGCGAGGGCACCGAGCACGTACGCCCCGTCGTCGTGCGCGAACTCGCAGCCTGTCACCCGGTCACCCCCATCTCGGCCAGCGCCAACCGTAGTGAGCGCAGCGCGTAGTGGGTGCGCGACTTCACCGTGCCCGGTGGTACGCCCAGCCGCGCCGCCGCCTCCGCCACCGAACGCCCCTGGTAGAAGCACTCGACCAGCACTTCCCGGTGGGTCGGGCTGAGCCGGTTGAGCGCCTCGGCGACCGTCCACGCCTCCACCGCGCGCTCGGTCTCGTCGACCGTCTCGGCGGTCTCGGGCAGTTCGTCCGTGTAGACCTCGCCGACCCGGGCCGAGCGCCGCCGCCAGGCGTCGATGGCGAGGTTCCGCGCGGTGGTGAACAGCCAGGCGCGTACCGAGCCGCGTCGCGGGTCCAGCGACTCGGGGTGCCGCCAGGCGCGCAGCAGCGTCTCCTGCACGAGATCCTCGGCCCGGGGCCGATCGCCGTTGACCAGCCGCAGGGCGTGCGCGTACAGCGCGTCGGCATGCTCGTCGTGCAGCGCGCGCAGCAGTTGGGCGTCGTGGTCACTGATGGCGGTACCTCGCTTCCGGCGGCGGGGAAACCGGCGATGCGTTCGCCCTTCCATACGTGCCGTGACGCCGAACGGTTCATCCGCAGGTCAGCGCGGAGCTGTTCACGTCCGGTTCAGGTCCGGGCCGATCGCCGCTCACCGTGCCCTGGCAGCGTCCGGCGGGTGAGCGCGCGAGCCGATCACCCGCGCGCCTTCCGACGTTGAGATCAGGAGGCTCCACCACATGAGCGACCGGCCTCGCCTGCTTCCGCTGCTCGGTGGCACCCGCCACGGCAGCCGCGACGCGATGACCTGTCTGTACCGGTGCGGCAACGCGTGTGACCACCCGGTGCCGAACCCGACCGACAACCCGTACTTCGGGGACGTGGTCGGCACCGAGATCTCCCGGCGCGGCGTGGTCCGGGCCGGCGCGGTCGGCGCGCTGGTGCTCGGCTTCGGCGGCGCCGCCGCGGGCGCGCTGGCCGGCGCCGCGCCGGCCGCCGCCGCGCACGCCGCCCCGCCGGTTCCCGGTGGCGGCGAGGTGCCGCCCGCCGGGGCGGGCCGCCCGGGCAGCGGCGCACTGACGTTCAAGCCGATCCCGCCGAACAAGCTCGACACCCTCGTGGTCCCCAACGGGTACGACCACTCCGTCGTGATCCGCTGGGGTGACGAGGTCGTGCCCGGCGCACCCGCGTTCGACCTGGGCCGGCAGACCGCCGCCGCCCAGTCCAAGCAGTTCGGCTACAACAACGACTTCGTCGGCGTGCTGCCGATCGACCGTCGGCGCGCGCTGCTCGTGGTGAACCACGAGTACACCAACGAGGACCTGATGTTCCCCGGCTTCACCGGCCAGGACGCGCTCACGGTCGAGCAGGTGCGGGTGGCGATGGCCGCGCACGGCATGTCCGTGGTGGAGCTGGAGCGGGTGGAGAACACCGGGCAGTGGCGGCCGGTACAGCGTGGCCGGCGCGAGTACAACCGCCGGGTCACCGCGCTGGCCACGAAGTTCGAGCTGACCGGCCCGGCGGCCGGGTCTGCCTGGCTGCGTACGGCCGCCGACCCGAAGGGCCGGACCGTGATCGGCACGCTCAACAACTGCGCCGGTGGCGTCACCCCGTGGGGCACCGTGCTCTCCGGCGAGGAGAACTTCAACCAGTACTTCGTCGGCGGCGACGGCGCGCCGGAGGAGCAGAAGCCGAAGCTGGCCCGGTACGGCATCCCGACCGACGTGCGACACCCGAGCGGCAGCCGCAAGTGGGAGCGGGCGGACGAGCGCTTCGACCTGACCCGGCACCCCAACGAGGCGAACCGGTTCGGCTGGGTCGTCGAGATCGACCCGTTCGACCCGCAGGCCAAGCCGCGCAAGCACACCGCGCTGGGCCGGTTCAAGCACGAGGGCGCGAACGTCATCGTGGCGCGCAACGGCCGGGTGGTCGCGTACATGGGCGACGACGAGCGCTTCGACTACCTCTACAAGTTCGTCTCGGACAAGAAGTTCATGCCGGGGAAGTCCTCGGTGGCGCGGCGGCACAACCTGACGCTGCTGGAGTCGGGCACGCTCTACGTCGCGAAGATCGAGGGCGACAGCCCGGCCGCCGAGATCGACGGTTCCGGCACGCTCCCGGCCGACGGCGGCTTCGGTGGCCGCGGCCGCTGGATCAAGCTGGTCAGCGGCAACCGCTCGTACGTCGACGGCATGACCGCCGCGGACGTGCTCACCTTCACCCGGCTGGCCGGGGACAAGGTCGGCGCGACGAAGATGGACCGGCCCGAGGACGTCGAGCCGAGCCTGCTCACCGGCAAGGTCTACGTGGCGCTGACGAACAACAGCGACCGCGGCAAGGCCGGCAAGGCGCCCGCCGACGAGGCGAACCCGCGCAACAGCAACAAGCACGGGCAGATCCTGGAGCTGGTCGAGGACCGCGGCGACAACACCGCCGAGACCTTCGCCTGGTCGCTGCCGATCGTCTGCGGCGACCCGGCCGACGCGTCGACCTACTTCGCCGGGTACGACAAGACGAAGGTCTCCCCGATCTCCTGCCCGGACAACGTCGCCTTCGACGCCACCGGCAACCTGTGGATCTCGACCGACGGCAACGCGCTGGGCAGCAACGACGGCCTGTTCGCCACCGCCGTCGAGGGTCCGGAGCGGGGCCACCTGAAGCAGTTCCTCACCGTGCCGCTCGGCGCGGAGACCTGCGGCCCGTTCATCACCGGTGACAACCGTTCGGTGTTCGTGGCCGTGCAGCACCCGGGCGAGGTCTCCGGCGCGTCGGTGGAGAATCCGGCCTCCACCTGGCCGGACGGCGACTTCGCCAAGCCCGGCGTGGTGGTCACCTGGCGCCTCGACGGCGGCCCGGTCGGTAGCTGACCCACCCCGGGGGCGGTCCGGCGCTGGACCGCCCCGCGAGGGGCCGTCGACCCACCAGGTCGGCGGCCCTTCGTCAGTTCTCGGAGGCGACCCCGTCCGCGACGGCACGCGGCTCGTCAGTTCTCCGAGGCGATCCCGTCGGCGATGGCCCGCGCGGCGGTGAGCAGCTTGGCGCGGACCACCCGGGCCGAGGTCATCATCTCGCCGGCCGGCAGCGCGCACGCCAGCACGACCCGGCGCTCGATGTCCTTGTCCGGGCTGACGAGCACCGCGGCACACGCCACGCCCTGCCGGAACTGCCCGAGTTCGAGCTGCATGCCGCGACGGTCACCGGCGGCCAGGTCCGCCTCGAACGCCTCGACGGTGGTGAGGGTGGCGGTGGTGAACGGGCGCATGCCGTACTCGCGCAGGTAGCGGAAGCGCTGTTCGGTGGTGAGCGTGGCGAGCAGGCTCTTGCCCAGCGCGGTGGCGTGCGCGCCCTCGTCGAAGCCCGGCACCAGGTCTTCCATGTAGGGCGAGCGCGGCCCTTCGGCGGACGCGGTCACCGCCACCTGTCCGCCGACGAAACGGCCGAGGTAGTGGCTCCAGCCGGTGTCGGTCGCCGCGCGGCGCAGCGCCTCGCCCACCGCCGGCGGCCCCCGGAACGCGGTGACCAGCTCGCGGTAGCGGTCGGCCACCTCCAACCCCACGATGTACGTCCCGTCCTCGCGCCGGATCACGTAGCCCTCGTACGCGAGCGTGCGCACCAGGTGGTAGGTGGTGGCGACGGTCAGCTCGCAGCGCCGGGCGATCTGCTTCACGGTGAGCCCTCTCGGCGCACGGCCGACCGACTCGAGCACTCGAAGCGCGCGGGACACGCTACGGATCAGGTCCGAGGGTTCCGCCAAGGGGTCGCGCACAACCACCTCCGCCGCCGGGGACTTACACCATATGAAAAACCGGCCGAGTGCGAAATGCCTGTTCGGATGGAGGATGCCAGAAGACCGGACACAGACCGTGTGCCGACGGACACGATGAGCAGCCAAAACGTTCCGGCGTAAGGTGTGCTCGCGATGACCGAAACTGTTTCGCGAACCGACCCGCCGAAGGCCCGACACGCCGTCTCCGTGGGCGCGGGCGCCACCCTCACCACGATCGTGTGCGTTCTGCCCGTCTTCCTGGTCGGCGGTCTCGCCGTACAGCTCGCGGACGAACTCCGCTTCAGCCCGGCCGGGCTGGGCCTGGCCGTCTCGATCTACTTCGGCGTGAGCGCGCTCGCCTCGGTGCCCTCCGGCGCCCTGGTCGAGCGTTTCGGCCCGGCCCCGGTCGCCCGGGCCGCCATCCTGCTCTCCGCCACCTCGCTGCTGGCAGTGGCCGGGCTGGCCCGGTCGTACCCGGTCCTGGTGGCGCTGCTGGCCCTCAGCGCCGCCGCCAACGCTCTCGGGCAGCTCGCCAGCAACGCGGCGCTCGCCGAGCACGTACCCGCCCACCGGCAGGGCCTCTCGTTCGGCGTGAAGCAGGCCGCCGTACCGGCCGCCACGCTGCTGGCCGGTCTGGCGGTCCCCACTGTCGCGCTCACCGCCGGCTGGCGCTGGGCCTTCGTGGCCGCAGCGGTGGCCGCGCTGGCCGTGCTGCCGGCCGTACCCCGGGCCGGGCGGGACCGGCGGGCCCGGACCGCCTCCGGCCGTCGCAACGGTGGCACCGGCCCGCTCGTGGTGATCGGGCTGGCCGCGACGCTCGCGGCGGCCGCGGCGAACGCCCTCGGCACGTTCCTGGTCGACTCGTCGGCGGCGCGCGGCCTCTCCCCCGGCCTGGCCGGTCTGACGCTGACCCTGGGCAGCGTGGTGTGCGTGCTCGCCCGGGTGGGCCTCGGCTGGCTGGCCGACCGGCGTACCAGCGGGCACGTCGGACTGATCGCCGGGATGCTGCTGACCGGCTCGATCGGCCTGATCCTGCTCGCGGTGAGCGGCTCGGCGCCGCTGGTCGCGGGCGTGGTGCTCGGGTTCGGTCTCGGCTGGGCCTGGCCGGGGCTGATGAACTTCGCCGTGGTCCGGCTCCACCCGCAGGCACCGGCCGCCGCCACCTCGATCACCCAGACCGGCGTGTACGCGGGCGGCTGCCTGGGACCGCTCGGCCTGGGCGCGCTGGCCGGCGCGGCGGGCTACCCGGCGATGTGGCTGACGGCCGCCGCGGCGATGCTCCTGGCCGCCCTCCTGATGCTGCTCGGCGCCCGCCTCCTAAGCCCCACCC